>JAITGR010000007.1 GCA_031280455.1 Spirochaetaceae bacterium | reverse complement strand
GTTTTTATTTTGTGAGGATTGTAATGAAGAAGAGAATTGTTGTTATTGTGGCGGCGCTTGCGGCGGCCGTCTTTTCGGCTTCGTGTAAAAAAGCCGAGGCGGTGTACCTGCTGAATTTTAAGCCGGAAATCGCCAATCAGTGGCTGGAAGTAGCCGCCGATTTCACCAAAGAAACCGGCGTGGGCGTCAAAGTGGTTACCGCGGCGTCCGGCACCTACGAACAAACCCTGCGCTCGGAGCTTTCCAAGTCCGCGCCGCCGACGCTGTTCAACATTAACGGTGGAAACGGCTACCAGAACTACAAGGATTTTACCGCCGACCTGTCCGGCTCCGAGATTTATGGGCTTTTGGCCGACAAAACCATGGCTATTAGCGCGGACGGCGGCGTTTACGGCATTCCGTACGCGGTCGAAAGTTACGGCATCATCTATAACGCCGCGATACTGAACAAGTATTTCGCGCTTTCTGGCCGCAAAACGGCCGGCACCATTGACAGCGCCGATAAAATAATCAACTTCGCGGCGCTCAAAGCCGTCGCCGAGGACATCCAGGCGCGCGCCGCCGACCTGGGGATAAAGGGCGCGTTTGCCTCGACCTCGTTTTCGCCGGGCGAAGACTGGCGCTGGCAGACCCACCTGGCGAACCTGCCGGTGTTCTACGAGTACCGCGCCAAGCACATTAACGACGCGGACACGCTCGACCTTATCTATTCCAAAAACTACCGCGCGATTTTTGACCTGTACCTCAACAATTCGGTTACGCCGCGCAATCTTGTCGGCGGCAAAACCGTCGGCGACTCAATGTCGGAGTTCGCGCTGGGGCAGGCCGCCTTTGTGCAGAACGGCACCTGGGCGTGGAACCAGATTTCGCAGGAAGCGGGCAACGTGGTCAAGGCAGAGGACATCAAGTTCCTTCCTATCTACACCGGCATCGACGGCGAGGAACTCCAGGGCTTGTGCACCGGCACCGAAAACTTTATCTGCGTCAACAAAAAAGTGAGCGCCGAAAAGCAGGAAGCGTCGCTCCGGTTCCTCAGCTGGCTTTTCAACACACCCGCCGGCAAGAAAGCCGCGTTTGAAAAACTGGGCTTTGTAACACCGTTCAGCTCGTTTACCGCCGCCGAACGCCCCGATGACCCGCTGGTAAAAGAAATGTTCGCCTACCTTAGCCGCGCGAACATGTACGCCGTCGGCTGGGTATTCACGACCTTCCCCAGCCAGCAGTTCAAAAACGACCTGGGCGCGGCACTCCAGGCATACGCCGTGGGCACCAAAGAGTGGGACACGGTAGAACGCGCCTTTGTTGACGGCTGGGCGAAAGAAAAAGCGGCAAGCCGCTAAAGGAGGGGGAGATGCACAAGTCATTGCATAAATACGCACTGGTGTTTTTAGCGCCGGTTCTGCTCTGCTTTACGGTTTCGTTTGTCGCGCCATTCATCTATGGTATTGTGCTCTCCTTCGCCAAGTTTACCACGGTTACAAACTTAACCTGGGTAGGCTTTCGGAACTACGCGGCGGCCTTTGCCAACGCCGACTTCCTCAACGCGCTGCGATTTTCGACCCTTTTCACCATAGTTTCCGTGGTCGTGATTAACGTGTGCGCGTTTGCCCTCGCCCTGCTTCTTACCACCGGCACGCGGGGAACCAACGTCTACCGTACGCTCATTTTTATGCCGAACCTGATAGGCGGCATCGTGCTGGGTTACATTTGGCAGTTCATCATCAACGGCGTACTCGGCATCGCCGGCACGACCATCAACGTGAACGCCGCCTACGGCTTTTGGGGGCTCGTCGTCCTTTCAAGCTGGCAATTTATCGGCTACATGATGATTATCTACATTGCCGGCCTTCAAAACATCTCTACCGAGGTGCTGGAGGCGGCAAAAATCGACGGCGCGGGGCCGTGGACCATCCTTACACGGATAAAAGTCCCGCTCGTAATGCCGTCAATAACGATTACAATGTTTATGACGATAGCGAACTCGTTTAAGATGTTCGACCAGAACCTCGCCCTTACCGCGGGACTGCCCGGCAAAGAGACGGTGATGGTCGCCCTCGACATTTACAAAACCTTCTACGACCGCTTCGGGTTTGAAGGCGTCGGGCAGGCCAAGGCGATGATGTTCTTTTTAATTGTTGTGGGTATTACGCTGTTTCAGCTTGGAATAACCCGCAAACGGGAGGTAGAAAACTAATGGCACGCATAGAAACCAAAAAAGACAATGTACCGGCCATCATATTTTTAAGCGCGATTGCCGTGCTTTTTTTAATACCGATAATCCTGGTATTTGTAAACTCGTTCAAAAGCAAACTCTTTGTAATCAACACACCATTCGCACTGCCCACAGCCGAATCGTGGAGCGGCCTGCGCAACTTTAGCGAAGGCACCGCGGCAACCGGCTTTTTCAAGGCATTCGGCTTTTCGCTCTTTATCACCGTGTTTTCCGTCGCGCTCATCGTGTTTGTAACCTCAATGGCCGCGTGGTACATAACCCGCTCAAAAACGTTCTTTTGCAAACTGCTGTACTTTGTGTTCGTGTTTGCGATGATAGTCCCTTTTCAAATGGTCATGTTTCCGCTCACCAAAATCGCCAACATGTTCCACCTGGACAATCCCATCGGCATACTATTCATCTACGTTGGCTTCGGCGCGGGCACCTCGATATTCCTTTTTTCAGGCTTCATCAAAAGCGTCCCCATCGCCGTTGAAGAAGCCGCCATCATCGATGGCTGTACGCCGCTCGGCGCGTTTTTTCACGTCGTCCTCCCCATGATAGCGCCTATCGCAATCACCGTCGCCATTCTCAACACCATGTGGATATGGAACGACTACCTCCTCCCCAACCTCGTCATAGGCTCCGACTACCGTACCATACCCGTTGCCGTCCAATACCTGCGCGGCGGTTACGGCTCCATCGACATGGGCTACATGATGGCCGTCATAACGCTGGCCGTCCTCCCCAGCATTGTTTTCTACTTTTTCTGCCAGCGCTACATCATCGACGGCGTAACGGCAGGCTCTGTAAAAGGCTAAATACGGGCGCATGCCCACCGTACAACGGTGGGCACCGCGCTTTCCGCTCCAATGCTTACGGCGCATACGCCGTAAGCATTCCGCTGCAATCGCTTGCGCGGCTGAAAATCCGCATCCATGCGGATTTTCAGCTTGCATAGTTTGGCAAAGCCAAACTATGCGGAATTGTACCAGCCGCCATCCATGGCGGCCATCCATGCGGATTTTCAGCTTGTGGAGTTTGCCAACCCGCATAGCGGGTTGGGCTTTGCTTCTGCGGATTTTCAGATTTCGGTTGTCAGTTGTATTCCAGGACGCACCAGCGCGCCAAAGGCGCGCCGCCGTTACTGGCCGGCGGCCTTCCAGGCATCATCGATGCGGGCGCAGATGGCGCGTTTACGGTCTTCGGGCAGAAATGTCGCAGTAACGTTGTTTTTAATCAGGCGGACAATCTCGTCCTGCGAAAAAAGCCCGTTTTTGTACAAAAGCATGTATTCGCCCGTTAAACTCGTCGAAAAAAGCGCCGGATCGTCAGAATTAACCGTAATAAAAAGGTTTTTGTCAAAAAACGCCCGCACCGGATGCTGTTCAATAGTCTTGGCGTACTTGCGGGTAAACAAATTGCTCGTCGGGCATATTTCCAGCGGAATTTGATGCTTGGCCAGATAGTTCATAAGCTCCTCGTCCTCCAGCGCGCTCACCCCGTGACCTATGCGCTCGACATGCAGCAAATTCAGCGCGTCCCAGATAGAGTGCGGCCCGGCATCCTCGCCGGCATGTGCCACAACATGCAGCCCCGCCTCCGCGGCCCGCTGGAACACCGCCTCAAAATCTTTAGCCGGCCCGGACGCTTCCGCGCCGCCCAGCCCTATACCAATCACTGCCGGCGACTTGTGCGCCAGCGTCAGTTCCAGGTTACGCATCGCGTTCACCGGCCCAAACGTCCGCGAAACATCGATAATATACCGCAGCTGCGCCCCGCACGACCGCGCGATAGCCTCGGCCCCGTCAGTCAGCGTTTGCAGCATCTTTTCAAAATCAAAACCCGAGCGCACAAACTTTGACGGCGCAAAAAAAACCTCGGCATACTCAATGTTATTTTCTTTTAAGTACACGCCGGTATCGGCAAGCAGGTACGAAAAATCGCTCTCCGTCTTAAAACTATTTTGGACAATGTTAATGAACACCTGGACAAATTCATCCAGCGTTTTTATTTGATACTTTCTGGCCAAATCCTCTTTTACCGTTATACCGTCGTAAATCAGGTGATTTTTTTCCATTAAAGCCCAGATTGTATCCACCGTCGCAAGAGCCTCCAAATGCAGATGAATTTCTGTTTTGGGCAATGTTTGGAGAATTTTGTTGAAGCGCGCGCACTCCGCCGCCGGCGGCTTGTTCCTTGCCATAACACAAGTGTACCAGAAAACCTCAAAATTAGTCTAGAGAACGCTGATTAAATTGAGAATTGAGAATGGAAAAATCCGCGAATGTACGCGAATTATAACGAATATAGAGCCATTATTGGCATTATTCGTGTCCATTCGCGTAATTCGCGGTTGAATTCCGATTTAATCAGCGTCAGGGAAGCGCTGATTTATTCGGATTTAACCACGAAAAGCACGGAAACCACGCGGAAAGAGACCGCAATTCTGTGTCCTTTCCGCGTTTTTCCGTGGTTTGTTTTACGCGATGTGGTTTAATCAGTGCTTACTTGAGCCTGTTCCGAAACCAACCGTGTTTTGGAACAAGTCTATTATAGGCATCATATACTTGCGGGCACGGCAAGCGTAACCGGCGGCCGCCATGTTTTTTACGGTGAGCACCCCCGCGGTATGCGGGAGGTGTACTCCAGGAGGTTTTATGCTGTTTTTTAGAACGCCGCGTACTCTGTGCGCGGTGGCGTGCGTTATGGCGAGTGCCGTGTGCCTCGTGCTTGCCTGCGGGGACGATGCGGAAATCAACAAGATTTTCTGCGTCAGCGCCAATGCTCCCGAATACATTTCGTACAAAGTGGTTTCCGGCAATCAGGTCGATTTTCGCTTTTCGACGCCGGTTTCGGTGCGTACGGCGCATTTCGAGCCGGATGTCGGCGGCGTCAGCTGGTCGGACGGCGAGACCGTCAGCCTACAGTTCGATGACGCGCACACCACCGGCAAGCAAATTATCGCCGATATACTGGTGGCGGACTCAGGCGGCAATACGCTCAGCCTTCTCTTGCCGTTTCGGACCAGGAACGACCGGATTCCAGCGCTGCTCATCACCGAAATTCGCACGGAGTCCAGCAGTTCGCCCACCAGTAAAAAAGGTGAATTTATTGAATTCAAAACGCTGAGTGCCGGTAATCTGGGGGCGGTTCGCGTGTACATTGCCCGCGCCGGTGTCGAAGAACCGGTGTACGAATTTCCGCCTATCGAGGTTGAAAAAGACGCATACATCACACTGCACATACGCACCTACCCCGAAGATGGCGCGGTTGACGAGTTGGGCGGCGCCGAATCGTTCGGCTTAACGGCGAGTAAAACCAACGCGCACCCTTCCGCGCGCGATTTGTGGACGCACCTCAATGTTGAACTGTTGCGCATGACCGACGCGATCTACGTCATGGACCAGGATGATGCGATTCTTGATGCCGTTATGTTTTATAAATCGGCGGACGAATGGGGCAAAAACAAGATTCTTGCAAAAACGGCGGAATTGCTGGCAAAACAGGGGGCGTGGCTGGGTAAAAACGGCGGTTTGGTAAAAACACCTGATGCCGGCGACGCTGTGCCGAATGCCAAAGCGACGGCGACACGCACCTTGTGCCGCGACGAGTCGGTACCCGATTCCAACTCGCACAAAGACTGGTACATAACCGATACAAGCTGCGCGACTCCCGGCGCGCCGAATAACCCAAAACGCTTCGTTCCCAAATAATTTGGGGCGGCACCCTTACTGCCCCCAGTCTGGAATGGGGGCGCCGGTGCCGGTTCGCTCGGCCAGGCGCTCCCATTCGGACGGTTCCTGCACATCTTTGTCTATTGCTATGTACAACTGCGTCGACGAGCCGGGCGTTGGGTAGAGCGTGTTGCGCAGGTTCAGGTAGGGTAGGCTCTTGCCGGTTACCGCCGGGTCGGAAAGCCCCGGGCGCACCATCCCCTCGTCGCGCGACAGCATATCCGAGTACCGCGCCGCCTCGCTAAACAGCGCCAGCGCCTGGGTACGGTTTGCCGGATTGCCCGACCGGTACGCCAGCGCGTTCATGGTAACCCCTAAATTGTTCTGCGCCACCATCATGCGTTGCAGCAAATCGGCGTGGTCGGGACGTTCGTTCGGCGTCATAACCGGAAACCGCAGCCGGTCCTGCTCCAAAAGCCGGATAAGCCTGTTGAAGTAGCCCTGCGCCGCGAAAAAATCGTTCCGCATGTAGGACACGTTCCCCAGCGCGTTTAACAGCCGCCGGTTGTAGGGCATTTGCATCGACACGGTAAAGAAGCGCTGGAGCGCGGCGGGGTAATCTTCAATATGGTAGTAGGCCGCGCCAAGACGATAGAGCAGTTCGGGGGGCGCCCACCCGTTCCGTTCGGCAGCCAGATAGTTGCGTATCGCGCTGCCGGTATCTTCGTTGTTGATAAAGTACTCAATGTCGCCCAGCGTGGCGTACAGCTTGCCCGCGTCGGCATAACGGCGTTTTATCAGCGTGCGTTCCAGCGCGTTTTCGTAGATAGCGACACCTTTAAGCAGCGCTTCTTCGGCCTTAAACCATTCCAGCGCATGAATGAGTACATCCGCGAGCATACGCTGGGTGTCGATGCGGTAGCGCGTCCGCTTGGGCGACTCGATGAGCGCCGCGTCAAAGGCCGCCGCCGCTGTTTCCAGAGTATAGCGTTCTTCCAGCGGTGCGTTGTACAAATGGTAGTAGCGCCCCAGTTGATAGTGTGGCTCCGGCAGCGGCGGGGGGGCGCGGCCAGTTCGCTTGAGGTAGGCGCGGCGGTAGATGTCGTCCGCACGCACCGCGCGAATGAGCACGTCTTTAATGCCCGCTATCTTTTCGATAGAAGCGTCGGGCACCCCTTCGGTAACTTCCAGCCGTTTATCCAGCAGATAGCCGCCCAGTTCCGCCAGCGTCGCCGCCGCCACGGGAACCTTTGCCGCGCGCATAATGCTCTCTTGAATAGGAATGACTTCACCCAGATTGTCGGTGCGGATAAAGTACTTCAGCATACGTTCCATAACCACCGGCGTCTGCCCCGCAACGGTGATATAGCGCGCATAGGCGAGCCGCGCTTCTTCGTACCTGCCGTAATACTGCTCGCTGTCGCTGTCCGCCCAGTCAAGGTTAATATCGCCCAGCGCCAAAAGCCCCTCGCGGTCATCGGGATAATAGTCCAAAAGGTGTTCGCGCACAACCTTATCCGCTTTTTCGTACGCCCGCAGATAATCGCTTTCCATGTACGCATAGTCCAGCGCGCCTTTTTTGTCGCGGGGATAGCAGATTAAAAGCTCGTCATATTTCCGTTCCGCGTACAAATACTGGCGTTCATCCCGAAACGCTTCGGCGTACCGGTAAAACCAGTCTTTGACCTGCCGCAGTTTGAAAGCATCCGCAAATCGCTGGTTCGCCCGCTCGTACTCCCCGTTGCCAATCGCCGTGTAGCCCTGCTTGTACAGCGTCTCGGCGCGCACCGGTTTGTACACAAACTGATAAATGAGGTAGCTTACGCAGGCCGAAAACAGCGCGATAATAGTAACCAGCGTGAAAATTGGCAGAACTTTCCGCTTGACAATGTACCCAACCGATTTTTGCTCCGCCTCAAGCTGCTCGGCGTTCTTTTTCAGCGCCCCCTTGGGCAAAACAATGTTCTTTTTGAGAATTCTGCCGGCAAGCTCCGCCGCCTCGTGCGGGCCGCCGCCGTTTATCAGCAACTGCGCCAGCTTCGCTTTTGGCGACGCGGCAAGCTCGTCATCCGACAGAATCTGTTCACAGGCTATACGCAGGTTAAGCGGGTAGGCGTCGAGCGTTTCGAGCAGGCGCTTCAAATCATCGTCGCTAATCTGCGCCGCTTCCTCGGCCTTCTCCGCGGCAGCCGCCCGCCCCCCGCCCGCGCCGCCGCTCTTGCCAAGCCCGGGAATGTCCAGGCTGTCCAGACTGGGCAAGGGGGAGGCTTCGTCCTCCATGCCTGGAAAACTGAAATTGTCGAACGAGTCGCCGGCCGCTTCTTCCTGCGCCCCTTGTTCCGGCAGCAAACTGCTTAACTCTTCGTCCGAAATCTCGGCAATCTCCGGCACCTCGGCTGATGCCTCATCAGCGGCGGCGGATTCGTCAGGCGCGCCTGCCGGCGCCTCCTCCCCAAAGCCGGCTAACAAATCGCTCAAATCCTCTTCGCCGCCCGCCGCGTCAGCGGACGCGGCGGCGGGGGCTTCGCTGGGCGCGCCGCCGTCAGGCGCACCGCCGTCCGGCGCACTCTCTGGCTCACCAGCAGGTGCCTCCTCGCCAAAGCCGGCCAGCAAGTCGCTTAAATCCACCTCTTCGTGCGTACCGCCGGATGCGCCGTCTTCCGAAGGCGCACCGTCTTCCGGCGGCGGGACAGAAAGCGCGCTTTCATCGGGCGGCGCTTCTTCCCCAAAGCCGGCCAGCAAATCGCTTACATCGTCCCCATCGCCCGCTGCCGCTTCCACGTCCGCGGAGGCTGCGGCGGGGTCGCCGGAAGGCGTGTCTTCCGGCGATTCATCCCCCAGGCCGTCCAGCACACTGCTCAAGTCGAACTCATCGCCGGCAGACGGCGCTTCCGGTTCATCGCCGGCAGCGGGGGCAAAATCTTCCGGCGCGGGCGGCGGGGTAAGGTCTTCCGCCGGCGTACCCAGTATGTCATCAAAATTCGTGCCGAAGCCGCCGCCATCGCTGTCATATCCAAACGACGCGTCGCCTTCCCCTTCCCCGCTAAAGTCCGCCGCTTCATCCTCGTTAGACGACACCGGTTCCGGCGGCGGGGGCAGCGGCGCGGGCTCTTCGTCAGGAACAGAGTACTCATCGCGGGCAATGCCGTTTAGACGGTTGATTTCGGGTTCGTTCCCAATGTTCAGAAACGATTGCCTAAATTTTTCGAGATTTTGCAAAGACGGCATGCTATTTTACCAGCGAGTGTTTTTTCCGATAATAAATTAATGAAAAAAACATTCGTTTTATTACTCCTTATGGCAATTATCGGCAATTTGAACGCCCTGGATTTACAATCATATCAGTTTATTGAACTTCTCTTAAGCCTGAGCGCGCCGCAGCCGCCTGTCGTCTTTGAAGACGCTGTTATTTTTACCGCGGACGGGCGGCACAATCGCAAGGTCGGTGTGGCGTTTGCCCACGAAGATTACCGGCGCATTTACTGGTTCAAAAAAATTCTGATACCGGTTGACCAAACCGAGCCGTTCAACGAGAAGGCAAAAAAGGAACCGGAGCGGCTGCGGGATTCCGGCATACTATTTTATGCCTATCAAACGCCGCCTGATCTTTCCCGTCTGGAATACCGGCTGGTTGTCGACGGGCTGTGGGTGTCCGACCCGTCGAATCCTGTGCGCCGCACCGACATGCATTCCGGCCTGGAATTAAGCGTAACGGGCGCGCCGCGGCAGAGCGACAAGGCGGCCATGGGCGCGGTGGAAAAGAGCGGCGTGTTGAGCCTTCGCTACACGGCGGCAAGCGGCGAAGCGGTAACGGTGGCGGGGGATTTTAACGCCTGGGACCCGTTTATGTACCGCCTTAAAGAAATACGTTCCGGCGAGTATATGCTGGAGCTTCCGCTGCCGGCGGGGACGTATCACTATATTTTGTATAAAAACGGCGAACGTGTGCTTGACCCGGGCAACCAGAACAAAAAGTATTTGCCGTCCGGCAAAGTGGTAAACACCGTTACGATTGACTGATGGCGAATTCCCAAAACCGGTTGTTTTTGGAATTGGCTATTATAATTTTTTGAATACATAGCTTGTTCCTTCCGGCCGTACAAAAACGTGTGCGTATGTTTTGTGCTGTTTGTAATCTTCCATGCTGACAAAAACCGTTCCGGCGGCTTCGCGTATAATTCGTTTATGTACATGCCCGCTGAACATAAAAACATTCCGTCCGCGCAGCAGCGATATAAGGCGCGCCCGTTCGCGGTTGTCTGTCCACTGGACAATGTCGGTCATGCTTTCCACAAAAAGATTGGTATGCGTAAACACAAAAATATGGCGGGCGCTCGTGTTTTTCAGTTCCGATTCTATCCAGTCAAGCTGCATACCGCCGGCCATGCCGTTTGCCGAATCAAAAACCAAAAGGAGCGTGCCGCCGGCTGCGGCGCGGTACGAGGACGAACCGACAAGCTCTTTCCAGACCGGGTAGTTTTCAAAGTATATATCGTGGTTACCCAGAACCGGATAACAGGGTACGCCGAGCGACAGCGCAATGTTTACAAATACCTGAAGGTCCTGCCGTCTGCCGTTCTGGGTATTGTCGCCCAAAAACACGACAAACGCCGCGTCGTTTTCCACAACCGCGTTTTTAAGGCGCTCGAGGCCGTTGGGATTTTCATTTTCTATATGCGTGTCGCTTAAAACCAAAAACGAATACTCATCGCCAAAGTCTCTTTTGAGCACGTCGTATCCCAGTATTTCAGATTCCTGCTGAAACAGGACAAATTCGTTCCGCGCCAAAAGCCGCGAATCCAGGTCGCGCGAGGCAAAAAAGCCCAGCATATCCACGCTACACGACACCGCGCTTACGGCAATTCCGGCCGCACAAATGAAAGTGCGCCACAGTTGAGCCTGTCCCAAAATTGCAATTTTGGGACAGCAACCTTGATTTTGAGTGCTGACTACCATGTAAACGTAACCCCCGTATTCAACACAACGCCGTAGTAGGTCGCCGCAAGGCTCCCGCTGCCGGTCTGCATAAGTTCCAGCTCGTTCATAATGGCGATGGCGGGGCGCAGACGGTACCTGGTGTATATTGTAAGGCGATACGAGCCGAGGTTGTCCGCCTGCCAGCTATTAAAGTTTGCAAGGCGTGCCCCCAAAAGAAACCGGTCATTGTGTATCGCATTTATATATGTCGAAAAAGAAATCGCCTGCTCGTGTAACGGCGTGCCGTATATATTCAAAAACCTGAACGCGGCACCCAGCAACACGCCGGCAGTGCGGCCTGCAATCATCGCAACCGGCTGCACGGCGCTGCTGTAGTATTCGTATTCGGGCAGGGCGTTAAATATGTACGAAACGCGGAAGCGCAGCATCCTAAGAACAGGCAGCGGGATTTCGGTGTTCAAAAACGCGCCGGTTTCAAAACTGGCTTTACTTTTCCAAAAGCGCACCCCGCTTTTTACCATTAAAAACGAATTGAATTCCATCGCGCCGCTTAACGCTGCGGCACACTGCTGGTAAAACACTTTGTCGTAGCCCGGGTGTATGCTTATGGTTGCTTCTCTAAGCGATACGCGAAACCCGCCTTCCTTCGCGCCGCCCGCTTCCTGTTCGGACGGCAGCGCGTACAGGCCGGCACCCGATAGTATGTATATATAAATAATGTATGATTTTTTAATTTTGTTATTTCCTTGCCGTACGCCGTCCAAAACCGGCGGCGCGGCTATTTGGCCAATTCCAAAAACGGTTATTTTTTTAGGATTGGCTTACCACCTGGCGTACCGCCTCTTTCCAGCGCTTTCCCCGGTCAAACTCGTTGCGGAACATGCCGAAGGAGGCGCAGCCCGGGGAAAGCGCCACCGCGCCGCCATGCACCGAAAGCTCGACGGCTTTGCGCGCGGCAACCTCCGGCGTCGCGTACGGCCCGTGATAGCGGACGCCGCGCGCTTCCAGGGCGGCGCACAGTTTGCCGCCCGCGCTGCCGTCCAAAAGCACAACGGCCTTTACACTGCCGGCAGCGCGGGCAAGCGGCGTAAAATCGAGGTTTTTGTCGGCGCCGCCCGCAACGAGCACCAATTGCGGCCCCAGCGCGCGGCAGCACGCGGCAGCCGCTTCTGGAATGGTCGCCGCGCTGTCGTTGTAGTACCGCCGCCCGTCCTTTTCCAGAAAAAGTTCCAGGCGGTGTTCTATGCCGCCAAACGAATCGAGCGCCCGCCGCGCGGCATCTTCGGCAAAGCCCAGTTCGCGCACGGCGGCAAGTGCGGAACGCACATTCAGTTCGCGTTCACCGCCGTGTTCATTCAGAAAACGCCAGGTCTCCGCATCAGAGCTGCGGACAACCCGCGCCGGTGTTTCACGCGCGAACACATCCCCCCAAGGGCTTCCGTCGCACACCGTCGCGTCCTCGTGTGTCTGGTTTGCATATATTAGTTTTTTATCCGCGATATACGCTTCCATGCCGCCGTACCGGTCCTGGTGGTCGCTCATTATTGCGGTCAGCACGGCAACACACGGGCGCAGCAGCGCGCCGCCGTTCCAGCTTGCGGTACGCGGCAGGTCGCCCAGCTGAAAACTCGACAACTCCAGCGTAACAAAATCACCCGGGCGCAGTTTCTCCAAAAAATTCAACGGCGATACGGTTATGTTGCCGCCAAGATACGAGGCGGGCGCGTCCTTTTCACCGCTCGAAGACAGCAATTTTTCCAGCGTGTAATGAATGGCGGAAGAGGTAAACGATTTTCCTTTGGTGCCGGTTACCGCGATAAGCCGCGCAGGGCTATAGCGCAAAAAAAGTGATATATCGGTTTCTATACAGCGGCAGCCGCGGAGGTACGGCGAATCGGGGCGGACGGCGGGGTTTTTTACCACAATATCGGCGGCCTTGAAATCGGCCTGTTCGTGGCGTCCCAGAACATAGCGGGGCTGTTTTGCCCCTATTTCGCGCACATACTCGTCCAGCGCCCCGATAGACGCCGAAAGCGATTCGGCCTCCCGCATGTCGCTTACGGTAAGTTCCGCCCCGCCTCCGGCCAAAAAACGCGCCGCGCAGAGCCCGCCGCCGTTAAGCCCGAGCCCCATCACCAGTATTTTTTTACCGGCAAAATCGGCAGCCGCCGTTAATTTTTCCGCCATGGCAAAACAACCGGGTCTATGTATTCTTCTATATCTATTTTTTCAAGAATGAAAGAAAGTATGCGATTATATATAAAAAAACTAAGCGCTATCGACACAACAAAAACGGCAGGTATAGCCCACACAAATATATTCCCGCCTTCCGGCCCCGCCGCAAACACCAGTATAAGAAACAGAACCGCAAATATCAGCGCGTTAAGCACCACGCAGCACACAACAGCCAGCGCGCCAAAAATCAGCGTGTTTAATTTTTTGTTTACTTCTTTTTTTGGACTGTCTTCTCCATCCATAACCGCCCCCTCACCCCTGCGTATGCTTCACATCCGGCTTTGCGCCGCTGTTTCTTTTTATCGCGCCGGCTTCCTGCGTAATCATCGATATAAACCAGATAATAACACACACAACCACGGCGGAATCGCTTACATTAAAGGTCGGCCAGCGCTCAAATCCAAAAATGCCAAAAAATTTTACGCTGATAAAATCGACAACACCGTCAGGGCGGAACACGCGGTCAATCAGATTGCCCGCGCCGCCGCCGGTAATGCCGGCAATCGCCCAGCGCTGCAGCGCCGTACACTGCGTATCCTTAAAATAGTACACGCACAGAAAAATCAGAACGGCAACCGGCAGCGCGACAAACAAGAGCGGACGCAGCGATTCGGGAACGCCGCCGCCCAGACTAAACGCGATGACCTTGTTGCGCACATGGTAAATAAGCAGTAAATCGTTGCCGAATACATCACAAATCAATGTACCAATCTGCGGCCAGTTTTTTACAATAAACGCTTTGGAAAGCTGGTCTGCCAGCAAAATAACCGCACTCAGCGAAAACGGCAGTATTTTTTGTTTTAGAAATTGTGTATCGGCCACGCACTCCTCCATATCTTTTCCATATATAATCCGCCGGCGCGGCTACAACCCCGTCGGCACATCCAGAAATTCAACCGCGATAGACAAATCGGCGGCAGCGCGGCGCGCAAGCTCCCGCAGCCCCCACACCTCCGTCGCGTAATGCCCGCCGCAGACCATATTCACCCCGCCCTCCAGCGCCAGATGATACGCCGAGTGCGCCGCCTCGCCGGTTACATACAAATCGACGCCCTCACCGGCAGCCTGCAGCACTTCCATAGCGCCGCCGCCGGAAATGACGGCGCAGCTACCGTTACGCTCCGGCCCGAAGGGAAACAGCGCCGCGTCAGGCGACACCAGCGCCGCCGCCTGATGAATCGACAGCGGCGTCTCAAGCGCGCCGAGGAAGCCGATTTTCTTGCCGTGGTACAGACCGAACGGCGCGGGCGACACAATGCCAAGCCGGCGCGCCAAAGCGGCGTTATTGCCGAGCTCCCCGTGCGCGTCCAGCGGCAAATGGGCGGCGTACAATGCGAGGTTCGCGTCCAGTAAACACTGCAGCCGCCGGCGAAACACGCCGGTAAGCGCCTGCTCTGTTCCCCAAAATAAACCGTGGTGAACAAACAACATGCCCGCGCCGGCCTCTCTCGCGCGCTTAAACGTTTCCATGCACGCATCCACGGCAAACGCTATTTTAGCGACCGGCGCACCGCCATTATCAACCTGAAGGCCGTTCAGCGAAGACTCCGCCGCAGTAAAAGCGTCAATATCCAGCACGGCACGAAAATATTTATCGAGTTCCAGCGTTGTCATTGTCAATCGCTTCACATACTATCTGAACAGTCCGTATTCCGTCAACGCCGCCCTGCTATTGTCAGTACTTTGGGGGCGCTGCCTGTGTGTGGCTCATCCGCCTACTGACAACCGGACTCGCCGACGAGCGCCTTGAACTCCGCTTCGTCCAGCGTTTCTTTTTCCAGCAGGATTTCGGCGATGCGGACGAGCAGGTCTTTGTTGTGCTTGAGTTTTTCCAGCACGGTGGTGTACTGCTCGGCCATGATGCGGGCAATGTCTTCATCAATATACTGCTGTGTCGCTTCCGAAAATTCGCGGGTGAACACCGGCTCGGCAGCTTCGGGGTGGCCGCCCGGGCCGCCGCCGGCCATGCCCGCGCCGCGCTTTGTCAGCGCCACGTTTCTAAATCGCTTGCTCATGCCAAAATCCGTTATCATCCGGCGCGCGATGTCCGTCGCTTTTGTTAGGTCGTTGGCCGCGCCGGTGGATATTTTGCCAAAAACAATCTCCTCCGCGGCGCGTCCGCCCAGGCACACGTTAATTTTGCCGAACAGCGCGTCCTCGCTGATAATAAAACGGTCTTCCACCGGCATTTGCAGCGTGTACCCCAGCGCGCCGAACCCGCGCGGAATTATCGAAATCTTCTGCACCGGGTCGGAATTCGGCGTAAAGGCGGCGATAAGCG
>JAITGR010000220.1 GCA_031280455.1 Spirochaetaceae bacterium | reverse complement strand
CCTCCTGCCCCCGCCTGGCGCACGAAACGGCCAGCGCGAAGGCGGCGCACAAAACCGCTAATGTGTAAATAACACGCATAAGTCCTCCATAAAAAACGCGCCGTTCCCCGCGTACAATTTTGGGGAAGGCTCGTATACCGGTATAATAAAATTGTTCTGTATAAATTGAAGGGGCTGTGTGTAAAAAGGAAGTAAAATTTTTGGGGTGATCAAAAGGCTGAAAGCGCTTCGAGTATCGCGTCGATTTCCGCTTCTGTTGTGCCGCTGCCAAAACTGAAGCGCACCGTTCCCGCAGGGAAGGTGCCCGCGGTCGTGTGTGCCAGGGGCGAGCAGTGGAGGCCGCTGCGGGTAACGATGCCGTGCTGTTCAAAAAGGCGGCGCGAAACATCGCCCGAATCTGACCCTTCAATAACGAGCGAAACAACGGCCACCGATCGCGCGGCGTCGCGGGTGCCAAAAACGCGCGCTTTTTTGACGGCGCATAGTCCCGCAAGAAATCGTGCGGTAAGCGCGCGCTCCCGCTCCCGTATCGCCGCCGTGCCTTCGCAGAGAATTCCCTCGACGGCGGCCGCGAGACACAGCGCGCCGGCGGTGTTCTGCGTACCCGGCTCAAACTTGTCGGGGAGAAAGTCCGGCATATCGAGCGAAGCCGACGCGCTGCCGGTGCCGCCCCGCAGCCACGGGCGCATTTCACGCACGGCGCGCTCGCCCAGCACAAAGCCGCCGGTGCCGGCGAGGCCGCCCAGGCCTTTGTGGCCGGCAAACACGAGTAGGTCGCAGCAGTCGTTCATGGTGAAGGGGAGTACGCCGCCGGTTTGCGCCGCGTCCAGTATGGTAAGAACGCCGTGTTCCCGCGCGACGGCGTAACATTCCGCGGCGGGCAGTATCGTGCCAAGCACGTTTGAGGCGTGGGTCATAACCAGAAGCCGCGCGCGTTCCTGCCGCGGCTCGCTTGTCAGTGCGGCGCGCAGCGCGGCGCTGTCGAGCGATCCGCAGCAGTCGCAGGTGAGCCAGTCAAGCGCTATCAGGCCGCTTTGTGCCAGCGCCTGGAGGGGGCGGGCGGCGGCGTTGTGTTCCACGCAGGTTGCCAGCACACGGCAGCGCGGCCTTGCAAGGCCGTGTATGGCCATGTTGAGCGCGGCGGTCGCGCCGCTGGTCAGTATCACGCGCAGGGGGTCCGCAATGCCAAAAAGCGCCGCGACGGCTCTGCGCGCGCGCAGTGCCGCCGCCCCCGCCTCCAGCCCCTCGAAGTTGCGGCCGGCGTTCAAGTGCGTTCCGCCCGCGTACGCGCACAATTCCCGTGCCGCCGCCGGTGAAAGTGCCGGCGAGGTGGCGGCGTAGTTAGCGTATATCACGGAGGGAGTAACGCCTTACCGGTCATATAACACAACCCCCTTATTTGCGATAGTGCGTTCCATTGTGGGCCCGGTGGAGCGCCATTCAAACCGCGATTTGTAATTGGCAAGCACATCGACTTCGTAGCATTTATTTGTTCCAAAGTGCACCGATATATTCTCCATCGCAAGAAGCGGGTTTTTAGTACCGTCTTTAAGCACGACGTAAATGTCAATGTCGCTTTCTTCGCGGGAGGTGCCGTAGGCGTACGAGCCGAAGAGAATTATCTTCTCGCAATCATCGCCGAGCGTCTCCAGTATCATGTCCCGTATTTTGGGGATTTCGTCGTTCCGCATAGGATGGCCTTGTTATATCGTAATGACGCCGGATGCTTTTGCCAGCATCTTGGTTATCGCCATCATGTCAACGATGCTTCCCGCGGCGAGAGAGGCGGTCAATGTATAGTAGTTGGCGCAGGTTCCGCAGGTGTAAACGCCGGCGCCCTTTTCCTCCAGCGCTTTAAGGTCGGCTATCGTGGCGGCACCTTCCGTGGTAAGGTGCGCGCCGCTGTTGAGAAAAATCACGGCCTCAGGCGGCGGGTCTAACTGCGAAAGCGAAAAAATAAAGCCTTTGATAAGCATACGGCCAAGCTCCTCCGCGCCGCGCCCCATGCTGTCCGCCGTAACAAGCACGACCGGCCCGCGCGCCGGACTTTCGCCGCCGTCCGCCCGCTGCCCCGCCGCCACAGCAGGCACCGCCGCCCCCACGCCGCCGCCTGAGCCTTCGGCTTTGACGATAGTTACCGTGTAGTGCGCGTCGCCTTCCTGCACATACGAAAAACCGCAGCCGGTACCCTTCGCCATTTTTTCAAGATTTTGCACCGCGACAACGTTATCGACCACAACCACCACACCCGCCGCGCCATCGCCGGCAAGGGCTTTTTTCGCGTTGACCACCGGCACCGGACACGGCTGCCCCCGCATATCCAAAGTTTGCATACTGCTCCTCCTATGTACCCAAGTGTCCTGGTTTTTTGCCGGTATTTCAAGGGCGCACGTTGCCTCCAGTTTTGCGACAGCAAGGCAGCGCTGATTGCGCCACATGGCGAAACCACGGAATACACGGAAACCACGCGGAAAGAGACCGCAATTCCGTGTCCTTTCCGCGTTTTTCCGTGGTTTGTTTTACGCGATGTTCTCGCCATGTATGGCGCTCGCCATGTATGGCGAAATCAGTGGTTCCCAAGCTCTTAAAATCCTTCTTGGTTAGATTTTACATGAGTGATTGCGCACCCTTGACGCTTTTTTCGCCCTGTGCTAACCTACCTTCACTATGCAAGCACTCGCCGGCCAGCAAGCGCGGTACGCGCCGCGCA
>JAITGR010000185.1 GCA_031280455.1 Spirochaetaceae bacterium | reverse complement strand
CCAATCCGGTTACGTTCAAAGTGAGTTCCGCGGACGAGGCCAACAAGACCTACACGGTTACGGCGACCCTGCTTGACGCGGGCGAGTACACGGTGGCGTTCGACGGGAACGGCGCGGACACAGGCGATGCCATGCCCGCGGAAACCTACACCGAGGGGGGGAACAACATGCTGCCTGATTGCGCCTACACCCGCGCGGGCTATTCGTTTAGCGACTGGAACACGCAGGCGGACGGCGGGGGGACGGCGTACACCGCGGGCTCGCTGGTAACCGCGGATATGGAAGCGGCGGCGCTCGCGGCTTCGGGACAGATGATTACGCTGTACGCGCAGTGGCAGGCGCACACGATAACGGTTGCCTACCAGGACGGCGGCGGGAGCGGGTCTATGGGTTCAAGTACGTTTACCGCCGGCGTGACGAACCAGACGCTCGCGGCGAACGAGTTTACGCGCAACGGCTACGAGTTTATCGGCTGGCGGAACGCGGCTGTTACGACGGAATTGTACGCGGACGAGGCTCCGGTGCCCGCGGCGTGGTTTGTGGCGGACAACGCGACGGTAACGCTTACAGCGCTGTGGCTGTCGCTTTCGGTAGAGGCGGCGGCGGGTTCCGGCTATCTGCCGCTACTGAAGGTGGGCGACACGGGGACGCTGGACGCGGTGCTGGACGTTACCGGCGGCCTTGCCACGACTATTACCTGGAGCACGAGCGACCTCGCCACGGTGAGTATCGCGGCGGGCGGCGCGTCCTGCACGCTGACGGCGGAGGCCAGCGGCACGGCAACGATTACGGCGACACCGGATGCCGCGCCGCAGAAGGCGGTTACGTTTGCGGTGCGCGTCCTTGGCGACGCTGATGCGATGGCTTCAGGCGGCACGCTTACATTTGTGCAGACGGCCTCAGGCTACGACGAGGTGCACACGTTTACGGCGAATGCCAACAACACGACAGCAACCCATGAGTTCATCGTAAACCGCGCGCCGGAAACGAGCTCCACCAAAGCGCTCATCGTAGCGGGCGGCGGGGGTGGGGGCGGATCTCAGACTTCCAAAAGCTGGGCGGCAGGCGGCGGCGGGGCCGGCGGCCTGCGGCAAAAAAGCGCGTTTGCCCTTACAGCAGGCTATTCGTATACCGTCAAAGTAGGGAAAGGCGGTGCCGGAGGTACATCGGGCAACATTACCAACGCGACAGTGGGCGATAATTCCAGCATTGACGGTTTAGAAAGCATCAGTGACTGGACGGCCGCCGGCGGCGGGCGCGGTACAGGCCATTGGGACAACGCAGCCGGCGTGGGGGGAGCCGGCGGGTCTGGCGGGGGAGGAAGCGGCACGAACGCCGGCGGCAACGCGACGGCAGGGCAGGGGTATAATGGTGCCACTGGCGGCGATGGGTATATGGGCGGCGGAGGCGGCGGCGCTGGCGGCGTGGGATCTGCCGGTAACAGCACCAATACCGGCAAAGGCGGTGCCGGTGTAAGCAGCGACATTAGCGGCACGGCCATTGACTATGCCGGCGGCGGAGGCGGCGGCATGGGGGCAAGCAGCGCAACGGCGGGTACAGCGGGCGCTGGCGGCGTGGGCGGCGGCGGCAACGGCGGCAGGACACCTGGCAACGGTACCGACGGTCGGGGCGGCGGAGGCGGCGGCTGTATGGGCGGCAGCGGCTCTACCACCACAGGCGGACGCGGCGGTTCGGGGGTGGTCATCGTGCGCTTCGCCTTTGTGCTGCCCTAAGGAAGCACTGATTAAACCACGGACGGCACGGAAACCACGCGGAAAGAGACCGCAATTCCGTGTCCTTTCCGCGTTTTTCCGTGGTTAAAATTCGAGGTAATCAGCGTTGCCCTGGAGTGCGCCGCCGGCTGTTTACATTTATCAAGAGAACCGGTACTATATTTGTGTGGACGAGCGAACTTCGTATATAACCGTGCGGGATACGGCCCAATTGTTTTTGCGGCGCTGGGTTCCCGCTTCTGCGCCCCCACGGGGCGTGGTGCTGGCTGTTCACGGCTTGGCCGAACACAGCGGGCGCTACCGCCCCCTTGCGGAAACACTCGCGGCGGCGGGCATCGAGACCTGGTGCTTCGACCTGCGCGGACACGGCCAGACCGCCAGCCTCGCGCTGAACAGCCCTGCCATAGGCGGCCTTCTGGGACACTGCGCCGACCGCAAGGCGTTTTCTAAATTACTCGGCGACATCGATTCGGTTTTTGCGGAAATCGAAAAAGCCCGCCCCGGCCTCCCCCGCTTTCTGCTGGGACACTCGTTCGGCTCTTTTCTGGCACAAGGCTACATCGCATATTCAAAACGCCCGCTGGCCGGCTGCGCGCTTTCCGGCACCCGCGGCCCGGGCGGCGCGCCGCTTGTCGCCGCCGCGCACTTCTTCAACCTCTACCGTTTTTTCAGGGGACGCCGCCACCGGTCCCGTTTTGCGGCCAGCCTTGTCCTCGGTGCCAACAACAAACCCTTCCGGCC
Source organism: Spirochaetaceae bacterium (assembly GCA_031280455.1). The sequence continues at coordinate 643 of JAITGR010000185.1, read as the reverse complement.
TAACCGCAGCGCCGCCGACTGGCTGTCCCGCGACAGCGCCGAAGTCGACGCCTACCTGCGCGACCCGCTCTGCGGCGGTCTTTGCAGCGCGGGCTTTTTTCGGGATATGGTGTGGATATTGCAGAAAATTCACACCAGCTCCGCGATGGCAAAAATTAAAAAAGATTTGCCGCTGTACATTTTTTCCGGCAGCGACGACCCCGTGGGAGGCATGGGGAAAAGTACCGGTTGTCTGCTCGCCCGGTACAAGCAGGAAGGTTTGAGCGACATTGAATACGTTTTGTACCCCAACGCGCGGCATGAACCGCTGCACGAAATAAACCGCGGCGAAGTCATGGCCAATCTTGTTGAATGGCTGGACCGGCACATCGCCGGCGGCGGCCCCATACATGACGCCCCCGCGCATGGCAGCGTCATACATGGCGGCAAAGGCTCCAGGGCGGGGCGAAAAACTAAACTTACGATGGAGATGTAATTTGCGGTACCGGTATTCACAAAAAAACGGCCGGCTGGAAAAAAAAGCTGTTGTCTACTCACAAAACGAACACGGCATAGCCCTCGAAAACATTGACGCGGACGCGGTCGCTATTTGCCGGCAGCTTCAAAAAGCCGGCTATGAGACCTACATAGTGGGGGGCGCGGT
>JAITGR010000166.1 GCA_031280455.1 Spirochaetaceae bacterium | reverse complement strand
GCCGATATTAGAAGTAAAACAGGAGTAACATAATGAACGCACGAAAAACAGTTTTTACCACCCTAACAGGCGGCGTAATATTGGCTCTGCTTGCCGCCTGCGAAGTTCCGGGCGGCGTTCAGCTCCAGTCAAAAGACTGGAATTTGCATGTACCGGTCGGCTCCACCAAGTTTGAACAGGCGGACGACGGATTTTCGCTCAACAAACTCCAGGCCGCCGAAATACAAAATATGCTGGGCGACGGCTTTGAAGGCATTGTGTACGACGGCTACGAACAGCTGGACAGCTCCGGCAGACGGTCGGCGCAGGCGGCGGAGCGGCGCTTGCAGGTACGCGCCGGCAGCGCGGTCATTGACGCGAAAGACCAGCAGACCTACCTCATCCACTACCCCGTGCCGCTCGGCCAAAAAGAAATTAAACAGGAGATGAAGGACAGCTTTAACAAGGCTCTGGACGACTCGATTGCGCTCGTTATGGAACAACTGCGCGAGTCCGTCCCCGAATACGCGCGGGACGACGCCGGATATCTGGAACAGCCGCCCACCGAGCAGGAATTACTCATTCCTGTTGCCGTAAATACGACGTTGGACAGCGACAGTCCTCGCGTAAAAACGATAAACAACCTGGTGTTCGACGTGCGCCTTACCTTTAAGAACGAACTGCCGCGGTCGGGCGGGCGCTCGATTACCAGCATGTCCGCGGCCGAGGCAAAGAGTGTTTTTGGCAATTGGGTAAAGTTTAAGTGCAACGGCGAAACCAACTACGGCCCCGCGGCGGCCGTTGTCTACGACCCCGCCGAGCCGCGTCTGGTTATATGGCGCTCGCCAAAAGCCTCGCTGGGCATGGACGGGGACGAGGCGGGCGACAACGCAAACCTTATTTCAATAGTGCTGAATTTGGAGCCCAAACTGGTGCCGCCCAGCCTGGCCAACGGTTTTACCATACGGCGGGGCATTGTTTACAACCCCGACCTTGAAGTGCACGATTTTGAATCAATCACGCTCGTGTTTCCGGAAGGCAAAGGGAGCGCGGAGCATCCCCAAAACATGGGCGATACCAGCGCGTTTGCAAGCCTCATTACCATGCTGGGCGGCGCGGAGTTTGAGCGGGCGTACATGTACACGTTTTCTGAAGTCGCTATCAACAACGGCATACAGGTTGTCGCCCGTCCGCGCGGCGAAAATCCCCGGAACCGGCCAGAGTACGCGATTTTGTCTGGAGCGCTTACGCAAGCGCCGTTTAGAACGCCGGTGTTTTACCCCACAGGCGCGGCGGCCACCATTACCGCCAGTTCCACCCCGTTCGATTTGTCAACCACGCTGCTTGCGAAAAACGCGCCGGCGTACGATTTGCTGTACTGGCTGGAGCCTAACATAACGTTTACCATTTCCAATTCGACCGGCGTTGACATCGCGCTGGTGGTGCCGCTTTCGTTTGTGGTACGCGCGGACGAGGAGACAAAGGAAGTGCGCGTGGAAAACGACGACGCGAAGTACATGAAGCTGAATGTGGAACAGCTTGACAACATGCTGGGCGACAACGGCCAGAACGACTTTGACCTCAAAGAAAAAACCAGCGATTTTGGTACGCTTAAAAAGGTGAACGTAACACTTGCCATAGCCAATAAAATTCTGCCCAAAGATTTACAGGTCGGCCTTACCGGCGGCACCGAGCGTGGCGGGTATCCGCTGTACGAAAACGCGGTTAAACTGGAAAACGGCAAACGCCAGACCTTGCAGCTTAACGACGCGAACGGCGGACTCAAGATTCCCCAGCCGGCGCTTTTGGTTAAAGCCGGCGCGGACGGAAAGGCGGTGTTCAAAATAGACCGCGTTACGCCGGAAAAAGCCGAAAGCGACATTTCCGTGCAGATTGTCGCGGATATTCTGGTGGATTTTGACTATAAAATGAAATTATAACGGCATTTGGAAGGTGCCGTGGAAGGATATATGGGGATATACAAAATGAAAGGAAATTACACGCGCCGCGCCGCGCGGACGCTCTTTTTTATGGCGTTGTGCGCCGCGCCCTCTGCGCCGCCGTCCGCGCTTTGGGCGCAGGAGGAGGCGGCTCCAGCCGCGGCACCAGCCGCGGCACCAGCCGCGGCACCAGCCGCCGCGCCAGCCGCCGCGCCAGCGCCCAAGACCAGGGACGTCGCGGGCGAAAAGAGCGCGGCGGGAGCGGCGGCGCGCACAACGGAGGCCGACTTTGGCCAGCTGCGCGCGGCGGCGGACGAATCGGCGGCGGCCGCCGAACGCGCCAGCGCCGCCTCGCTGGACAGGACGGGCGCGGGCATAGGCTACAACAGCGCGCGCGGCACCACAGGCTCGACGTACATGACCCGCCGCGGCACAACGCGCCACCTGGAGCCCTTTACCGGCTTTGCCCTGGGACTGGCCTTTACGCAGCTGCGCTTCGGCCTGGGCGCGGACTTGCCCGCCGGCCTTACCGACATCCTCGCGCCGGGGAACAGCGACTACAAAAAAGACGGCTACCTGGTTATCGACTTTGACAAATTCGCCGCGTCGCAGGCGATAAAAGACGGCGCGGATTTTTCGTTCGAGATGCTCTACGCAAAAATTGTGCAGTTTGAAATATCGAACGCGCGGGGGGCGGGCTTCGGCCTTTCCGCCGGCGGGCTTTCCGGCCG
>JAITGR010000186.1 GCA_031280455.1 Spirochaetaceae bacterium | reverse complement strand
CGTCTGCCTTGATGAGATATATCGGCGGAAAGACTGACAACTGTCTGTGGGCAGACCTCTCCCCTGGAATAAGCCCGATTCCTAGCGGAGGGGCGAATTCAATGTGTGTGTGTGTGTGTGTGTGTGTGTGTGTGTGTTCGGCAGGTTGGCTGCTAAACTTGAGGAGAAATTGCGTGTGCGCGGCGCGTACCGCGCTGGCTGGCCAACGTTTGCTTGCATGGTGAATATAGGTTAGCGCGTAGCGGGAATTTTTGTCAAGGGCGCGGTAAGGGCGGCGCGGAATATGGGGACCTTGTCGTCCAGGCGCCGCGCTTCAACATACATGCGCGGGCCCGGCGGCGTTGCGTAGATACCGGCGGTCTGGCCGGGGAGCAGTTCGTTTACAAAGTTAATGTCCAGTCTGAATTTTTCCGCGGTAGAGAGTGTTTCAAAACCGGCGCAGTCCTCGACCCATTCCACATACCGGACGTTGTTGACATGGCCGTTATAATCGGTATCTGAATACGCGGGTGTTTTCTCGCCGGTTTTCTGGGTGCCGGTATACTCGTCCGCAAGCGCGGACGCTTCCGGCAGCATATCTGGCAGGTGGGCGTTGGCAGGCAATGGGCGGCAGAGGCTTTCTTCCCGCAGAGGGCGGCGCCGGTGTATGTCGATAACCAGCCAGCCACTGCGCGCGCGCGCGACCGGCTGACCGCCAGCGCCGGTAATTTCGTAATCGCGGAGGGCGAATAATTTTCTAAAGCCGCGCGGCCAGGTGCGTACAGTTAAGCGATCCGACAGAGCCGGCCGCGTTTCAATCTCCACGGAAAAGCGCGACAGCACCCAGCCCTGGCCGGACGCGGCTATCTGCGCCGCCCCAATGCCCAGCGCGTCGCCGTGCAGCGATGTCGCGTGCTGGAAATACCGGAAAAACGCGGAAGGCTTTACGCGGTTTGTCCGGTCGACATCGCCGAGCGTAACCGCCGCTTCTTCCTCCCAAACATCCATGCCGTATCAGTCTTTAATGTTGTACTTTCTGCGAAACCGTTCAATACGCCCCGCCGTATCCACCAGTTGTTGCTTACCGGTAAAGAACGGATGGCAGGCGGAACAAATTTCAACCTTAATGTTTTGCGCGGTCGAGCGTGTTTCAATCACGTTGCCGCACGCGCAGCTAATCGTGGCGGGCTGGTAGCCAGGATGTATGTTCTTTTTCATAAAAACCCCTCAATGGCCGGCGCTTAACCGGCGCTGTCCGTATTCATGCTACGCAGGAACGCGTTATTATCTTTCGATTTTGGCATTCTGTCAAGCAGCAATTCGATAATCTCCGAATCTTCCATGTTGTTGATAAATTTGCGGAGTATCCACATCATCTTCATTTCAAAATCGGTAAGGAGCAGCTCTTCCTTGCGGGTGCCCGATTTTTTAATGTTGATGGCCGGGAACAGGCGGCGGTCGGCAAGTTTGCGGTCAAGCTGAATTTCCATGTTGCCGGTGCCTTTGAATTCCTCAAAAATAACCTCGTCCATGCGGCTGCCGGTCTCGACGAGCGCTGTCGAAATTATGGTAAGGCTGCCGCCTTCCTCGATATTGCGCGCCGCGCCAAAAAAGCGCTTGGGCTTGTGCAGCGCGTTGGAATCGACACCGCCTGAAAGAATCTTGCCGGATGTCGGCACGGTCTGGTTGTAGGCGCGCGCCAGGCGGGTTATTGAATCCAGCAGAATAACGACATCCCGCTTGTGCTCAACAAGGCGTTTCGCTTTTTCCAGCGCCATTTCGGTTACCTGCACATGGCGCGTCGCCTGCTCGTCGAACGTTGATGATATGACTTCGGCGCGCACGGTGCGTTCCATGTCGGTTACTTCCTCCGGCCGTTCGTCGATGAGCAGCACGATGAGGTACACTTCAGGGTGGTTTTTGGTTATCGCGTTGGCGATTTTTTGCAGCATTATCGTTTTACCGGTACGCGGCGGCGCGACAATTATTGAACGCTGCCCCTTGCCTATCGGGCTGAATATGTTGATAACGCGGGTCGATAACTCCTCGCCGGCCGTTTCCAGGTCGAGTTTTTCCTGCGGGTACAGCGGCGTCAGGTTGTCGAACGGTATGCGTTTTTGCACATACGACGGCTCCTGATAGTTGACCGTTTCTACGCGGAGCATGGCGAAAAAGCGCTCGCTGTCCTTGGGGCTGCGTATCTGCCCATACACGGTGTCGCCGGTTTTAAGCGCGAACAGCCGAATCTGGCTCTGGCTTATGTAGATGTCGTCCGAGCTGGGCAGGTACGAATTCTGCGGGCTACGGAGAAAACCGTAGCCGTCCGAAAGTATCTCCAGCGACCCGTACGCGTAAATAACGCCGGCGCGCTCGGTGTGTATTTTGAGCAGCGCGAAAATAATTTCCTGCTTTTTAAGCGAAACGAGGTCTTCGTGCGATATGCCGTAATTCGACGCAAGTTCGCGCAAATCTATCATGTTGAGGCGGGAAAGCTCGTTTATCATAAGGCGCGGGACGCCGTCTTCGTCCGACAGCGGGTCGGGCTTGCCGTACACGTCCGGCATCCTGGGGAATTTGTCCGGCGACGGAATGCCGGTTACCGGCGAATTGTCCAGCGTGTTGGCGACAACGCCGTTGATTGCCGCGGCGCTGACGCCGCCGGCGTTAAAGCTGTACACGCCGTTTCCGTACGACCCGCCGCCGCCGTAGCGTTCGTTGCCGCCGCCTCCACCGCCGCCGCGCGGCTGGTAGTGGGAGCCGCCGTTACCCTGGCCACGTTCGTAATTCTGCCGCTGGGGACGGGGCGGACGGGAGCCGCGGCTTTCGCCGTAATCGCCGCCGCCGTCGTAATCGCCGCGCTCGCGGGGCGCCGACCTCATGCGGGGCCGCACCACGACCCGTTCGCGCCGGTCGGGGGCAAAGTCCTCTTCGCCGCCGCGCCCCGCGCCGCCTTCTCCAGCCCCGCCGGACATAGGTCCGCGCATGTCGTCGCGCCCACGCGCGACGGGGGCTCCGTCATAATTTCCCGACTCAACCGGCGAACCGTTTTCAAATAGTTCTTGCTCGGAATCTGACATTTTTCAGCACTCCATATTTCTGTTAGGAACCGGGTCTCTAACACTATGTTAGTCCAGTTCTCTTTAGTTTTGCTCGTCTTGTCCAACGAGCGCGCCCGTATGAACACCGCGCTTTCGATTTTTACCACATCAAGTTATAAAACGGGCTTTCTTAATTTGAGCCGCCGGATAGGGGTACAAACTTTTTTTGAAGACCATTTTTGGAAAGCAACGTGGTTTTTTATTCGCTGTGAGGTTTAATCCTTCCGCCCCGTGGCGGTTCGTTACGGTACCGTTTAGTATGAATGGCTGTAAACCCCACGGTACAAGCCATCCCGGGCGAACGCCCGCTCCGCAATCATCATGGCACAAACACAATTTTCTGTCAAGTGCTCAATTTCCTGCGGAAATTGAGCTTGGAGAAACGGCTGTGCCGTTTCTCCACCTTATTCGCCGCTTCTCCACCTGCCGGCATCTCTGCTCAATTTCCTGCGGAAATTGAGCCTGGCGCCTACGACATTAGAGCGTCCAGCGCCAGCTTTGCCGCCTCTTGCTCGGCGTTTTTTTTATTCCTCCCCGTCCCCGGCCCGTATGACGAACCGCCGGCGCTTACTTCCATCCAAAAAAAACGCTCGTGCTCCGGCCCTGTTTTCTTTAGTAATTTATACACAGGATACTTGCGAAACTTTTTCTGGCACAATTCCTGCAACTGCGATTTATAATCCTGATACCCGCGCTTTTCTACAACCTTGTCTATTTCCGGCGCGATAACGCCGCTGACAAAGTTGTACGCGCTTTTGAAGCCCGCGTCAAGATAGTACGCGCCAATAAGCGCCTCCAGCGCGTCGGCCAGCAGCGCTTTCTTGTTCCTGCCGCCGGATAACTCCTCGCCTTTGCCCAGCACAAGCAAGCCGTCTATCTGAAGCTGCAAGGCAACGCCGCTCAAAACTTCCTCGGAGACGACGACCGCTTTTATTTTCGCCAAATCCCCTTCGGCCTTGTCCGGCAGATTCTTGTAGAGCACCACGGCGGTAACCGCGCCCAGCACCGCGTCACCCAAAAACTCCAGCCGCTCGTTGTTGACCCGCCCCGCCGCACCTGGACACTGCCCTGCCTCATTGGCGACAGACCGGTGCATAAAGGCGAAGTTAAGCAACGACAAGTCGTTAAACTTAATACCAACAGAACGCTGAAAAAGCAGAAGCTCTTTTTTTCTACTTTTGCTGAGATTTAATGTATTCGTAGGCATCCTTGACAGTCTCGAACTCGTTTGCTTTTTCGTCAGGAATCTTGATTCCCATAGTTTCTTCGATAGCATAAACCAGTTCGTAGGTATCAAGGCTGTCCGCGCCCAAATCCTGCCTGAATGAAGCCTCCAAAACCACTTTTTCTTCATCAATTTCGAGTTTATCCGCAATAAGTTTTTTAATTTTCTCAAATGTTTCGTCCGCCATTTTCTCCTCCATAAAATTGTTTTTTCCGGTTAGGGAATTATAACCTGTTTACCCCGGTAGAAACCGCATTTTGGGCAAACTCTGTGCAATAAAACCTTGTTACCGCACGATGTACACTCAACTATCGCCGGCGGGTCAAGCCTCATATTGATGCCCTGGCGCCTACGCGTTCTTGCTTTTGACGTTTTTGCTCTTGGAACAGCCATTCGTTACCTCGCTATTATGCATAGCCTAGCGCACCCGTTTTTTTTTGTCTAGGGAGGGGGGTAACGCCGAGCGCCGCCATGGATGGCGGCTGGTGTCCAAGGTTCAAAAACGGCACGGAGGCCGTTTTTGAACAGCGCAAGCGATTGCAGTGGAATGCTTACGGCGGAAACGCCGTAAGCATTGGAACGGAAAGCGCGGTGTCCGCCGCAAGCCAGTATTCTGGCGCCGGCGGACATGCGCCCTAATGCTGCTGTTTTGGGTTATTGACATATTTTACTAGTACAATTTATACTTGGACTAGTAAAATAGCACAAATGCAAGGAGTGGGTATGAAAATGAGGTTGTTGGCTGGGTTTGTGGCGGGGCTGGTTATGCCGTTTATGGCGTGGGCGCAGCAGCCTTCCGCGGAGGCGTTGTTGGAGCGTATCGATAATAACGAGGTTTACGGTTCTATCTCGTATGATGGCGAGATGGTTATTGCGTACCAGGGGCGGCGGTATGTCAAAACGATGCGGGTGTGGGCAAAGGGGGGGGCTTTGAGTTTTGTCGAATTTACGAATCCTGAGGATGCCGGTACGAAGTACTTAAAGCGCGACGGGAGGTTGTATGTGTTCTCGCCGGATACGGAAGAGGTTATGCCGATTTCGGGTCACATGCTGCGGGAGTCGATGATGGGGAGTGATATGTCGTATGAGGATACTGTTGATAATGATAAACTTTCTGTCCGGTATACGCCGCGTATTTCAGGCGAGGATGTGGTGGACGGCAAGGCGTGCTGGGTGCTTGAGCTGACGGCGAATAAAAAAACGGAGAGTTATCCTACGCAGAAAATCTGGGTCGAAAAGGTTTCCGGCGATATGGTGCGTTCTGAACAGTTCGCGCTTTCGGGTACAAAATTGAAGGTGTATTCTCTGCGCAGGGTTGAAAGTTTTGGCGGGAAGCGGTTTCCTGTCGAGATGGAGATTCGCGACCTTTTGCGGAAGGACAGCAGCACGGTTATGACGATGAAAAATGTTGTGCTTGATAAGCCGATTGATGACGGGGTGTTTCGTATCAGTAATTTACGTTGATGTTGTGTATGCGGCGCTCCGCGGTGGTGTTGTGCTGTCGCGGGGCGGCTTGCCCCGTGCCCTAGATCCTGTGGTACTTAGGGCAACGCTGATTAAATCGGCAGATTATGCTAAAATAAAAATATGACAAGACAACAAACATTTACGGATGAAGAATACGGTGTCAGGAAGCGAACTGGGCGCCGTGAGAAGTTTTTAACGAGCATGGACAAGCTTGTGCCGTGGGGAGAATTGGTGAAAGAGATAGAGCCGTATTACCCGCGAAGCGGAAAGCGCGGACGGCAGCCGCTGGGAAT
>JAITGR010000142.1 GCA_031280455.1 Spirochaetaceae bacterium | reverse complement strand
AGGCCCAGGCGCCGCGGGGCGTGCCGCCCGAGCCGCCGCAGCCGCAGAGGCCGTTGTGCGACAGGCTGCCCGCCCACATAAGCTCCGCCGCCGCGTTGTAGTTGCCGTTGTCTTCCTTTAAGACAAGGACGTTTCGCATAACGGTTTTTATAACGCTTACCGCAATAGCGTCGGTCAATTCAGTTGCTGTCCGCATATTGTCAAACCAGCGCTCCAGCGTGTGCATCAGTATGTCGACCGCGCCGCTGGCTGTCTGGTACCAGGGCAGGGTCAAGGTCAGCGCCGGATTCATAAGCGCGAATTTAGGCCGGCTTACAGCGTTGTTGCAGCCGCGTTTTAACGCGCCGTTTTCGCGGGTAATAACCGAAGAATCGCTCATTTCGCTGCCGGTCGCCGCGATAGTAAGCACGCAGCCAACCGGCGCGGACGCGGCGGGAACGCGCGTTTTGGCGTAGAAATCCCAGACATCCCCGTCCGCGGCAAGCCCGTAGCCTATGGCTTTTGCCGAATCAATCACCGAGCCGCCGCCGACAGCGAGGATAAAGTCCAGGCGTTTTTCTTTGCAGAGTGCGATGCCCTCGTACACTTTGGAAAGCCGCGGGTTAGGGACAACCCCGCCCAGCTTAACGTGCGAAAGCCCCGCCGCGTCCAGCGAACGGCACACCCTGTCCAGTAGGCCGGATTTTACCGCGCTGCCGCCGCCGTAATGGACAAGGACATTTTTGCCGCCTGCTTCGCGCACCAGCGCGCCGGCTTCATTTTCCGTGTCTTTGCCAAACAGGACTTTGGTTGGCGCGTAATAGACAAAATTATTCATGCGGTACTCCTTCCCCGTGATGTCTCAAGTAAAAACCTGACCGAAAGGCTTTCGGCATCTCAAGATAATCTAACCATGAGGCTTTGTTTGGCCGTCGAGACTGCATGGAGAATGTTGGACGAAACGGTCAAGATGTTCCAGAGCATGGATGGGCGGCAGGGATGCCTGCCCAAAGTGCTGCGCACTTTGGGCTTGTCGTTTGCGCTTTGCGCAAACTACAAGCTAAGAAAACGCCATGGATGTCGCCGCCATGGATGGCGGCTGGTGTCCAATTCTGCATAGTTTGGCTTTGCCAAACTATGCAAGCCTAAAATCCGCAGGATGCGGATTTTAGGCAGCGCAAGCGATTGCAGCGGAAATACTTTTTGCCCGCCTTCAGGCGGAGCAAAAAGATTGGAGCGGAAAGCGCGGTTTGCCGCGCAGCGGCAAATGCGCCCAAATTCTGCCCGGGTTAATCGGCGATTTTCTGGCGGCGGTTGATTGGGCGGCGGGGGACGCGTATAATTGGGGTATGGCGAACATTATTGAACCGCGGGTTTTGAAGGGTTTTAGGGATTTGCTGCCGGCAGGCGAGATTGCCAGGCGGGCGTTGACTTCGCGTATTGAGGGGGTGTACCGCTTGTATGGGTATGTTCCTATTGATACGCCGGCGCTGGAGTATACAAGTGTCTTGCTGGGTAAGGGGGGGGGGGAGACGGAAAAGCAGGTGTACCGGTTTACGGATTCTGGCGGGCGTGATGTGGCGCTTCGGTTTGATTTGACGGTGCCGCTGGCGCGGTTTGTGGCGGCGAATTTTGACGTGCTGCCGTTTCCGTTTAAGCGGTATCACATTGCCAAGGTGTGGCGGGGGGAGAATACGCAGCGGGGGCGGTACCGCGAGTTTACGCAGTGCGATTGCGACGCTGTGGGTGAGGATTGCGCGTTTGCGGATTTTGAAATTTTGTGTATGATGCGCGAGGCGTTGGCTGCTGCCGGCGCTGGCGAGGTTGTTATTCATGTGAATCACCGGGGGTTGTTTAACCGGTTTCTTGCGCGTCTTGGGCTGCGGGAGCAGTCTGCCGCGATTTTGCGGGCGGTTGACAAGCGGGCTAAAATTGGCCGCGCCGAAACGGAAGCGCTGCTTGCCGCCTGCGCGGGAGGGGAGCGCGCGCGGGAAATTCTTGCGTATGTTGAATGCGCCGGCGACTGGCCGGCGGCGCTGGCGGAGTTGACGGCGCGTTCTGGCGGGGTGTGTCCTGAATCGGAGCGGCTTGCGGCGTTGTACGCTTTTTTGCGCGACGCCGGCTGCGCGGACGGGTTTGCGCTTGACCCGTCTATTACGCGCGGGCTGGATTACTACACGGGTATTGTCTACGAAAGTTTTTTAACCGGCCTAGTGGAGATTGGATCGGTGTGTTCAGGCGGCCGTTACGACGACCTGGCCGGGTTGTACACGCGCAAAAAACTTTCCGGCGTGGGGGCTTCGATTGGGCTTGACCGGCTGATTGCCGCGCTGGATGTGCTGGGGAAATCTGGCGGCGCGGCCACATACGCGCAGGCGGCTATCGCGCTTGTAGACGAAAAGGCCGCGGGTTTTTGCCACCGGCTGGCGGCGGAGTTACGCGGCGCGGGTATCGGCTGCGAGGTTCTCGGCGCGGACGCGAAGAAGGCGGGCGCGTTCTTTATGGGCGCGCAGCGGCGCGGACTTCGCTGGGCGCTTGTTCCGGTGTTCGACGACGGGGGGCCGCGCGCGATAACGTTGCGCGACCTTGACGCCCGCGAAAGCCGCGAAGGGCTTTCTGTCGCCGAGGTTATTGCGGCGATTTGCCCACCGGCCAAAAGCGCGGAGTAACGCAGAACACGCTGGTTTGCGCTGCGTTATCGGCGCAAAGACCGAAATCTGAAATCTGAAATCTGAAGAAAAAAAACCGCCGGTTGCGCCGGAATTTGCCCGCCCTCTTTACCAAGGGCGGGAGACATCCTCCTTTTCGGCGCGACCGGCGTGGAAATTCCGTTTACGCGGTACTACCGGTTAAACGGGTCGATGAACTTTTCGCGGCGCTCGTCGACGACTTTTTGCGCGCCGGAATCCAGCCAGTCCTTGATGAGCGCGTCGTACGTCGCGTCAAAGTCGGATGGCTTTGCCTGAATTGACTTGGTAAAAATAACCACGCCTTTGTCGGTAAGCGTCTGGGTCAGCGGGCCGGCGACCGTGAGGGGGCCGGTTGTGGTAACGATAATCGCCGGACGGCCATTGGTCAACGACATTTCGTACGCGCCCACAATTTTTTCGGCAGGCCACGAATAACCGGCGGCCAGCGCCTTGATGTTCTCGTCGTCGTTGCCCAAAAAGAGGCCGTTCATCATCAGCGTGTAATCAATGTTCTGCGAGCTGTTCTGCATCCAGCCGTCGCCGGCAGTCGGGTTGATTTTGGGAACGCCGTCGACCATGGTGTGCACAACGCCCTCCGGCCCAACCTGGATAAAGTGGTAGTTTTCGTAGCGCGAAAGCCAGTTAAGGTAGCGCATGGCCGCGTCGGGATTTTTCGCGCCGGCGGGAATGAAGTAGAACGCGCCCGCGGCGTCGTAGATGGTTTTGTGCGTAACACCGTCGCTGGACGTAAAGCAGTCCACCGGCACCAGTTCGGCGGTGGGAATGTTTTTCTGCAAATCTTTCAGAATAGCGTCGCCGTCGCGGTAAATCTGGTCCCAGTTGTGGATGAAACTCCCCACAACGCCGCTTTTTAGCAAGTTGTACAGCGTGTTGTCGTCCTTGTACAGCGGAAAGTCGCGGTCGACAAGGCCGGCGTTGTACATTTTGTTGAGGAAGCGCAGCCCCTCTTTGTAGTTACGCACCAGAAAGAAACGCTCGACAACCGAGTTTATCCACAATTCTTTTACCGAAATTTCGGGGTCAAGAAACGAATCGAGCATGGTGCCCGCGCCCCAGTCGATGCGCAGCCCCGCCGTGGAAAACGGAATTACTTTTTCTTTGCCAACACCGCCCGGGTCTTTTTCTTTGAACGCCGCCAGCGCATCGTAGTATTCCTGCGTTGTGCGCGGCAGCGGGAGGCCCAGCTTGTCCAGCCAGTCCTTGCGGATAAACGTGTTGAGCCGCGCGACATTCATGCGGCGGGCGGGCATGGAATAAATCTCGCCGGTTTTTTCGTCCCGCTGCCGTTCAATCATACGCCGCCCGGGAAGCGCCTTGTCTTCGCCCAGGAAATCGTTCAAGTCCTTTAACGTTGAATCCAAATACGGCGCGACGTTAAAAAGCCCGCCCTGCTCGGCCCAGCTTGTAATGTTGCCGTTGTTGTACGTTATACAGACATCGGGCGGCGTACCGGCGGCCATAAGGTTGGTGAGCGCGGTCGCTTCGTCCCAGCGGTTGACCGCGACAAATTCAACGACCAGGTTTTCGTCCTTCAGCGCCTTTTCCTTAATCCACTTTGTCCACTGATTGTCCGTCGGGCTTGTTTTGCCGCCGTCCGTTCCGCGGTCAAACACTTCCACAACCACTTTCTGCGGCCCGCCCGCGCCGCCGCCCTTTTTCGCGCAGCCGCCCAGAACGAACACCGCCGCGCCCAGCGCCAGAAGCGCCATAATCTTTCTTGTTTTCATACATCCTCCAAAAACATACATGTATCTCATATACATCTAATTTATATACACCGCCAAACTGGCAGTCTGCCCAGTTGAGCTGCCCAAAAGGCTGCGCCTTTTGGGCCAAGCCGAATGGCGGGCTTCGCCCGCCAAACCGGCAGCATTATTCCTTTACCGCGCCCACCGAAACACCCGCGATAAAATACCGCTGCAGCCACGGATACACAATCAGAATAGGAATCGTGGCAAACATAACCGCCGCCGCCTTCATGCCGTCGCTGGCCGCCGGAGTCGCCGCGCCCCCTTCCTGCGCCGCTACTTCGATAGACGACAAGTTGTTGATGATGTTGTACAACTTCAACTGAATAGGATGAAACGTCGATTCAGTTAAGTACAACAGCGCGTCCGAAAACCCGTTCCAGCGCCCCACCGCGTAAAAAAGCGAAAGCGTCGCCAGCACCGGAGCCGACAGCGGCAGGTACACATGCCACAACACCGAAAACGGATGCGCCCCGTCCAGCTCCGCGCTTTCGCGCAGACTCACCGGCACGCTAAAAAAGAAACTCCGCAGAATAATGACGTTAAACACCGAAATACACCCCGGAATAATCAGCACCAGCGGATTGTTAAGCAGCCCCAGCGACTTCATAAGAATGTAGTTGGGAATGGTGCCGGCGGAAAAATACATTGTAATTAAAATGAGCATGTTGAACAACTTGCGCCCCTTTAAGTCATCGTACACCAGCGGGAACGCGCACAAAATGGTCATAGCCAGCGAAAACAGCGTGCAGATAATCGTCAAAATCGCCGTCCACACCAGCGCGCGGCTAAAACTCGGGTCGGCGAACACAAAGCGGTACGAATCCAGCGTGGGGCGCACCGGCAAAAACGACACCTGCTTGTTGACAATCGCCATGGGGTCGCTGGCGCTGCGGGCGAAAATGTTGAGCATGGGAAACAAGCACAGCATAATAACGCCCAGCACCGCCGCGGCGATGACAAAATCCCATATCTTGGTTGTTTTTGATTTAATTGCCATAAAAAACCTCTTTTACCAAATGCCGCGCTCGCCGAACTTCTTGGAAAGCGCGTTTGCGCTGAGCAGGAAGACAACGCAGACCACAGACTGAAACAGCCCCACGGCGGCGGTTAAACTAAACTGACCGGAACGAATACCCACGCGATACACCATGGTACCGATAACGTCGGCGACCGACATAACGCTGGGGTTGCTCATTGTGTACGGGCGGTCGAATTCGCTGCCCAAAATGCGCCCCAGGTTCATAATTAAAAGAACGATAATCGTAGGGCGCAGCGCCGGCAGCGTTACGTTCCAAATCTTGCGCCAGCGCCCCGCGCCGTCAACCTCGGCGGCCTCGTAAATTTCGGGGTTAATGCCGGTAATCGCCGCCAGGTAGATAATCGTCCCCCAGCCCATCTCCTTCCACACACCAAGCCCAATGTAGGTGCCGACCCACATCCTGGTATCCATGAGAAAGTCGACCGGCTTCCCCCCCAGCCTGGCCAGCGCAAGATTGATAACGCCGCCAGACGGCGCGAACAGTTGCACCGCGATACCGCTGATGATAATCCACGACAAGAAGTGCGGCAGGTACATAACCGTCTGCGCGACTTTTTTATACCGCTTGTACGCGACCTCGTTCAGCAAAATCGCCAGAATAATGGGCGCGGGAAACCCGACAATCAAATCCAGAAGGTTAAGACAAATGGTGTTTTTAAGCGCGATTAAAAAGTCCCGCGAACGGAACGCCTCGGCAAACCACTTAAAGCCCACCCAGGGCGAACTGTCGACGCCGCGGAAAATGTTGTAATCCTTGAACGCGATTTGTATATTCCACATTGGCACATAGCGGAACACCAGAAAAAAAGCCATAGGCAGCAGCAGCATCAAATACAACATCCATGTTTTTTTGACGTACTTTGCCAGCACACTCGTAGGTTGCTTCATAAAGCACAATACTCCTTCACTTTGCTAACGCATTATTTTTATACATATAAAAATTATACACATTCAAACCAGGGAACCGCTGATTAAATCGGATTTAAACCACGGAAGGCACGGAAACCACGCGGAAAGAGACCGCAATTCCGTGTCCTTTCCGTGTTTTTCCGTGGTTTATTTTACGCAACGTGATTTCACCATGTATGGATGGCGCAATCAGTGTTTCCCTAGAAACCGTAGTTGAACATAACCGGCACGGTAATTTGCAGTGCCGCGCCCTTGTGCGCGTCCCCCGCCACACCCGGCACCTTGCACGCCACACCCGCGCGAATATCGCCGCCGGGAATGTTTTTGCGGACAAACAGGCCAAAGCCCAGGTCGGTGTAGTTGTTCTTCGCGCCCGCGTCAGGATTACGCGAAGGGTCGGCGTCCGCCCCGCGCTGGCCTGTGGAGCCGGTTACCTCTTCATCACTGCCAAAGCGGGTATCGACAAAAAGCTCGGCAACCAGCATAAGGCCGGAGTTAATGTACCACCACGGCTCGATGTTCAGCGACAACTCCGTCCCCTGCTTAACGGTCGTGCTATCGCCGACAGCCGGTTTTTCTTCGGTATACCCGCCGAACTTGCCGGACGCGATGCCGTACACGCGCACGGGGCGGGTGTTGACGTCGAAGCCCAGCGACACGGTGTGGTTGGGCTGCGTGGTAACGGTCTTTGTTTTGTTCGTTTTATCAAGGTCGTCCCACCAGTCTTTTTCATCGGCCAGCGCGAAACTCACACCCAGGTCGGCGTTAAAGCCCTTAACGGCCGTTAGGTTGAACGCGGCCTGTATTTTCCCCGCGTCGCCTGTGTAGTTGAGCGGCTTGTCGAGCGATTCAACCACCCAGCCCCATTTGGTAGGATTGCCTGAAGGATCCGCTTCGGTTACCCGCCAGTATTTCTCCTGCCAGCCGACCCACTGGACGCGGACAAGGCCGACGCCTTCTATGGTGTAACCGGCGGCGATTTGCGCGTTTTTCATGGCGTCTACCCAGCCGTTTTCGTGCCATTCGTTGCGGAACAGGCGGCTAGAGCCAACGCTGCCAAAGCCCGCGCCAAGCCACAGGCCGCTTACCGGCTCTATGCTGATGTGGGTGCCAAAGCCCGGTGACTGGAAGCGCTGGAAGGTGGATTCTTCGTTAGTAAGGCCCGCCCCGCTGTCGCCGGCGCGTATGTACTGGACGTAGTTATGAAAGCCGATGCCCGAGCCGGCGAACTTGTAGCGCATGTTGTCTATGGCGTACTGCCCGAAGGTCAGTGTTATGCTGCCTAAAACGGCGTTTCCTTCGTCTTCGGCATTGTAAAAGGGGCGGAGCCACACATTGGCGATGCAGTCGTCAATGACTGGCGCGCCGTTTTCCACGCGAAAGCCGAGCTTAAAGCCCATGTTGCCTTCTTCCCGCTGGCCGTTTAGGTTAAGCCCGATACGCGGGCCGTCGTTCCACCACGGATTTTCCGCGCCAAAGTAGGTGCGTACGGGGTAGTCTTTGCCGTCGCCCCATTTAGCGGAATCATCATTCGGCAACTGCGCGCCAAAGGGCGCCCACAGAATCCTGCCCGAACCCGACAGAACAACCTCCGCAAACAGACTGCCGCCCGCACACACGAGCGCCAGCATTCCACAAACCATTTTTTTCATAAGAACATCCTCCAAAACAGTGTTTTTAGTACGCGGCAACGCCGTTTCCCATATAAATCATTGTACCAGCAGGTTTTTCCATCTGTCAAAGCGAATTATTTGCACTTTTAGCGGAATAGTGCAATTTTTCAGTTTTCGGTTAATCTTGGTTTTGACAACTGACAACCGTCAGCGCTTGTCTAGACACAATGGCGCGGCCAGATTTATCTTTTAGTCAGCGCGGCACGTTTCGCGCGATGTTCTTGCGGTAAAACAGAGAAGGTTACTATGCGCATAATGTGTACGGTCCCCAATACCAAATTGAGCCTGTTCCAAAACCGGTTGTTTTGTAACAGGCTCTTGCAGTTTTTCGGCCTGGAGCCTGCAAAACTGCGGTTTTTTAAGGTAGCTGTTCCAAAAACTGAAGTTTTGGAACAGCCTCA
>JAITGR010000103.1 GCA_031280455.1 Spirochaetaceae bacterium | reverse complement strand
ATCCGCGAGCAGATTCTTGCGTGTACAGGCGGCGCGCTTTCGCTTACCGAGCTTAACCCGCGGCTGCGCGGTGCGGCGATTGAGTGCCGGATAAACGCGCTGAGTTCCGGCACGGTGCGCTCGCTGCATGTGCCGGGCGGCCCGGGCGTCCGCTTCGATTCGTTTTTGTACGCTGGCTGCACGGTGCCGCCGTACTACGACGCTATGGTGGCCAAGCTGATTGTCCACGACGCGACTCGCGAGCGCGCGATTGTCCGCATGGACCGTTGTCTGGGCGAGCTGCGTATCGACGGTATCGAAACAAACGCGCGCGAACAGCGTTCCATTATCAACCACCCTGTTTTCCGTTCCGGTGTTTTTGGCACGTCTTTTTACGAAGAACATATAGCCGCCTCGTAAACCCGGTTTTTGCGCCCAGGGCGAGCGCGTAATAGTTTTACCAGAAAATACCGCTATGAAAACGCTGATTGCGCCATACATGGCGAAAACAAATTAACCGCGAATTACGCGAATAGACACGAATGACAGGTAGGGCAACGCTGAAAATCGGAATTAAACCACAAAAAACGCGGAAAGGACACGGAATTGCGGTCTCTTTCCGCGTGGTTTCCGTGCCTTCCGTGGTTTGTTTTACATCTGCTGAGTTTTGTCTTGTGTATAGTGCGCTCGCCCGGGATTGCGCTCTCTTGACATTTTTTTTTGCCCCGCGTATGATACGGGCATGGGGGCGTAGCGAAGCTGGTTATCGCGCTGGCCTGTCACGCCGGAGACCGCGGGTTCGAGTCCCGTCGCTCCCGTTGTACGCACCCGTCCGGGTTTGCCGGTTCGGGTTTTTTTTTCGGGCAGTAGCGCAGTTGGTAGCGCGCTTGGTTCGGGACCAAGAGGTCGCCGGTTCGACTCCGGCCTGCCCGACGTAAACGTTTCAGTCAACGAGTACCCAACAGGGGAAGTCAGAAAAACTTTGCCACAGCCAACGGGCAAGCGATAGCAGTGGAATTTGGCTGCGCAGCGGCCAAATTGGAACGGATAGCGCGGTCTGACGCCCGTTACGGGCGTCAGATGCCCCCTATACATGATTTAATTGTACAAAAATTGATATATTGCCGCGCCGCCGATTACTTTTTTGCTGTATTCTCGTGTTTCGGTTATTTCTATGGTTTCCGCAAAGAGGTCGTCCGGCATGTTTTTGCTGCTGCGTTTCCAGCGCCGTACTCTGCCTATGCCGCCGTTGTATGCCATTAGCGCGCTTTGGGCGCTGCCCATGCGGTTTTCCATGTCTTTGTAGTAGAGCGCGCCCAGGTGTATGTTGAGTTCGGGGTCGAGGAGGTTTATGGTGTCGTCTTCGATATAGTTGGGGCCGCCGTTTTGCGCGAGGAATTCTGCCATTTGCCGGCCTGTCGCGGGCATGAGCTGGGTAAGGCCGAGTGCGCCGGCGCGCGATACGATGTCGGGTATGAATATGCTTTCTGTTCGCATGAGTGCGTACAGGTAGTTTTCTTCGATTTTGGCTTTTTGGGCATAGCGTTCAACGAGGTCGCGGAACGCGCGGGGGTACGATAGTTCCATGTCGGCGCGGCTGAGGGTGAAGTCGTCTCGTTTGCTGTACTTGACGACGAGCCGTATCGCGTCGCCGTACCTGCCCGCTTCGGTTAAATTTTTTGCCAAAAGGCGGAGTTCGGGTATGGTGAGGGTGTCGTACCGGTCGCTTATGTAGGCGCCGGCAAAGCGGGCGCAGCCGAAGCGGAAAAAGTCGAGGAGGAAGGCCATGTTCGATCCGGCGGCCGCTTCCGCTGCGTCCGGGGCTTCGTCGGGTAATCCGGTTATCGCGGGGTCTTTGGATAAGCGTTTGCCGGCCATAGCGCGGTAGTAGTAGTCGGATTGCTGGTTGTAGGCTATGTTCAATAGTTTGTTGGGGGTTATGCCTTCCATTTTTGTGGTGAGGTAGCCTTCTTCCAGTGCGCGGGCTATGACGTATGCGTATTTTGCGCGGAGTGCCGGCGAGGCGTGGCTTACGACGACGGGGTATATGTCCAGCATATTGCGCCATTTTCTTGTTGAAGAGCTGTGGTACGCATATTTGTCCAGGATGTCGTCGAAGTAGCTGGGGTCGTTCCAGCGGGCGGCATACGCGCGGATTTGGGCGAGGGCGTTTTCCGGCTTTTGCGCGTAGTTTACATCGATGATGTACCAGATGCAGGCGTCTTTTTGGGCGGCATCCGGCGCGCGGGCGAGCGCGCTGGTGAAAAACGCGGCGGCTTTGGCGTAATTTTTGGTGGCGCGGTAAAATCTGCCCAGGTAGTGCTGCAGGAGGTAGCGTGCCGCTTCGCCGGTTTCGCTGTCGAGTTCGCCGTTTTGTATGGCGGTTTCCAGCGCGCTGTCGTAGGCGGGGAACAGTTTGATGCCTTCGTTGATGCCGCCGCCGTACTGAAATGCCCGCCCAAGGTCGTTTAAGAGTTCGGGGTAGGCGGCCAGGAGCGCAAGGGGGGCGGCGAGGGTGGCTTTTTTTTCGCCGTCTCCTTCCGCCGGTTCTTCTGGTTGTATGCTTGCGCGAAATTGCCGGTACGCGGGGCCATAGTCGCGTTTTGCGACGGCAAAACGGGCGGCGCAGGCGGCGCTTTCTTTTTCGGTGAGGGGGAGTATGGCAAGGCCGCGCATTTTGTCGAATGCCCACTCGGCGGCGGTGGTTGCCGCGGCAGTTGCCGCGGCAGTTGCCGCGCTGTTTCCGGCGGAAACGGCGGAGGTGGCGACGCCGGCGTATCCGGCGTGGGTCCAGCGGCGGCCAAAAAAGTAGTCGCGGGTGCTGCGGGCAAATGTTTCGCTGTCCGCGCCGCTGGTATCTGCTTCACGCAGCAGCGCGAAGGCTGCCGCCCAGTCGCTGTCCGGCGCGCTGGAGGCGAGGCTTGCCGGTGTTTTCTTTTTGGAGTCGTTGAAATAGTAGTCGGGGTCGAGCGGGATGAGGCGGTTTGCCGCGGGGGTACGGGTTACCGGGTCGGCGAGCGCGTTGTTGAGCAGCGCGATGGCTTTCTTGCCGGCTTCAACGTTGTCTTTGTTTTTTTTGTGGTAATCGTCAACCAGGAGTGCCGCGTAAAACGGCGCGGCGGTGGCTATGCGCGCGATTTGTCCCATTTTTTGCAGGCGGGCGTCCAGGATAAACTGAATGTCGCCGGCGTGGAGCATTTTTTCGGCTTCCGCTGCCGGTATGCTTAAAACGCGCTGGCTTGCACAGGAGCAGAATAAAAAAAACAAAAGGGCGAACAGGGGCATGGAGTCAGCGCGGGGGGATTTTTACTTGACGCCCCGAAATGATGTACGACGGGTTGTGGATGCCGTTGTAGCGTGCCAAAAAGCGGTAATCCCAGGGGTTGCGGTAAAATGCTTCGGATATTGCCCACAGGGTGTCGCCCCAGCGTATAGTGTACCACACGCCGTCCGGCGGTATGGGGGACGGGACGTTGAACTGGCTGACTGGCGGGACGAGGCGGCGGCGGCTGGCGGGGGGATTTTTTTCTGATGCCTGCGGCGGCGCGGGCGGGGGTTCCGGCGGTGCTTGTATGACGACCGGCGGCGGGGCGCTTTCCGCAGGCGGCGGCGGCGGCGGTGTTTCCGGCGCAGACGGCTCGTCGTGGGCAACGGCGTCGTGTTCCAGCGTTTTGGGCTGCGGAGGAGGCGGTGTCTTCGCCGGCGTGGGCGGCGAAGGTGCCGCCGCTGCTGTTTCGTGGGGCGCGCTGTTTAACGAGAGTGCCGCTTTTCCGCCGAACATAAAAAACCACATTGCAAAGGCGCAGACGGCTAACAGCATCAGTATTAAGACGATAAGAAGCGGCAGGTTGCGCCGGCTGGC
The DNA here is from genome assembly GCA_031280455.1 of Spirochaetaceae bacterium. Next base: position 4,303 of record JAITGR010000103.1, on the reverse strand, counting down.
GGCTTCGTCGCCGCGCGGGTTTACGCCGGCAGCGGCACCGCTGTCTTCTGTGCCGAGTGTGTCGTCGATGTTGCTGTAGACTTCGGCGCTTTCGTTGAATGAACGCAGCGAAACATTGAGTTGCTGGCGTTCGCCGTGCGCTTTGTTGTCCAGGTCGATGGCGGAAACGGTAATGTCGCCGTCAGCGCTGGAGTCGATTATCATTTCTATTGAAGGTTCGCCTTTCTTTTTGGGGGAAATGTTTTCGACAACGAGGGTGCCGACGTAGCTGGCGTTCTTCATGGTTTTAGTTTCGTTCCGGTGCAAATCTATTTGTACGCTGTTCTGTCCGTCTGTTACGGTTGTCAGAACAAGGCGTTTACGCTGCCGCGCGGCCTTTTCGGTGAGTATCGGGTAAAAATCCCCATTCGCAAGTTTTATGCCGATAAACGATGCCATAATTTTGTAGCATGAAATAAACGGGGCGCTTTGTCAAGGGGGCTTTAGGCGGGGCCGCCATCAGGGAGCGCCGGCAAGAAAGGCCGCCGTATTGTAGAGGGCGTGGGCCGCCGCGACGGGGAGTATGCGGCGGCGCAGGAGGTACACGCTCGTTAAAAAGAGGCCGGCAAGGAGGGCGTTTATCAGGCCGAAAACACCTTCCCAGACGTGCGGCAGCGTAAACAGCAGGACGGACACTAGCGAAGCCGCCGGTACCGGCGCACCCGCTTTTTCAAACGCGTCGATTAGATAGCGCCGGAAAAACAACTCTTCCAGCACGGCGGCGGCGCAGAGCATAAGGCACAACGGCGCGCGGGCACCCGGCGTGAGGATTTCCAGGGGAACAACGGCTGCATCCGGGAAAAAAAGCGAAACGCGCGTAACGGCAGCGCCAATGCCGGCCAATGCGAGAAAGCAGAAAAAAGCGTCCGCCAGGTCGGGCGGCCAGAACACCGGCAGCGCCTTTTGGCACGCAGACCGGCGCGCCGCGCTTTTTGGGCGAGTCAGCGCCAGCAGCAGCGCGATAGCCGGCAGATACACCGCCACTGTTTGCAACAGGGCATTTTTTGCCGAAAATGATAGAGGGGTGAATTCCGGCGCGCCCCCCGGCAAAAGCGCCGTAAATTCGCTAAAATCAGGTTGAAAGAGGAGAACGTAAAGGACAAGCGGCGGAACAATCGATCCAATCCCAAAATTGCAATTTTGGGATTGGCAGCCTTGCTCAACCGGCTTCAACTGGTTTTTTGGGCGCATAGTCTGGTATTATAGTAAAAATGATTGGTATTTTGTTAGGTATCGTTTTGGTTGCGGCCGTCGCTTTGGGCGTTTTCTCGTACTGGGAACATCTGGTCATAACCCAGCACACGGGGCACACTAAAAAAGCGAATAACATTTCCTGGCTGGATTTTTTTGCCAAAGGAAAAGATTTAGGCTTCAGCAATCTTGAAATAAAATTGCTCTACGAACTTGCCAAAAAATCCAACATGGAGCATCCGGCGGCGCTCTTTTGGTCGCACGTTCAAATGGACGGATGCATCCGGTACATTGTTGAAAAACTGAGGATTGCCGGAACGTTTCACGAGGAAGAAAACATGCTGTTTCTGGACAGGCTGTTCGAGTTCAGAAAAAAAATGGAAATGGAAAAACCGCGCTGGAAACGCGGCCTTAAAAAAACGACCGAGATTAACGAAATGCAGCGTTTTCAGCTTGCCGCCGGCAGGTACGGCATTTTCCACGCGAAGCTGCTGAAAAACACCTCGCAGGAAATGCTGATCGAACGGCCGCAGGGCAACGAACTGCCGCTGGGTGTCGCGTGGAAGAATATGCGTCTGCAGGTTTATTTCTGGCGGAAAGATGACGCCGCGTATTTTTTTGAAACAGTCGTCGCCGATGAAATTTTTGCCGGCGATTTTCCCACGCTTAAATTGCTGCACAACGACAAGGTTGAACGTACGCAAAACCGAAACAGTGTGCGTATTGGCATGAACAAGAATGCGCGTATGTATGTTATTGAACAGGACGGCCACTCCAGAAAAACGGCCGAGGGCGGCGGCATCAACTGCCGTATGCGCGACCTGTCCGACACCGGCTGTTCCGTGCTGGTCGGCGGCGAAGCGAAAACGCACTTTAGGCTGATTATGCAGTTTTCTATTGAAAACACAGTGGTCAGTATCGCGGGGGTTGTTACGGCTATCGAGTATAACGAAGACGAAAATACATCGATTTTGCATATAGAAGCTGATATTATTCCGCTGGAAATACGAAACATTATCCGCTGTGTCGTTTTTGGTATCATCGACGACATTGATGCTGCCGTCTACGAAACGCCGCCGCCGGAAGAGCCAGCGGCAGGTGCCGCGCCGGAAGAGCCGGCGGCGGATTCCGCGCCGGCAGAGGCGGCAAAACCAGAGGCGGCATTGTCCGCGGTGGACAGTTTGCTTGCCGGTATTCCGGCACCGTAAGCCGCGCGCCGCACGGGAGGGAAATGAATGGGTATGGAAAGGTGTACGGTTACGCCGTTTATCATCGCCGAACTTGGCACCGCGCACGGGGGCGACTTTGTCCGCGCGCAAGAGCTTGTGGACGCGGCCTGCGAAAGCGGCGCGGACTGCGTTAAGTTTCAGATTGTATACGCGGACGAGATTTTGCATCCAAATACGGGGAGTGTTCCGCTGCCTGGCGGAAAGACGCCGCTGTATGACGTGTTCAAAAAGCTGGAACAGAGCGCGGATTTTTTCGCACGTATTCAAGCGTATGCTGAAGAAAAAAACTGCGTTTTTCTGGCGACGCCGTTCGGTCTGAAAAGCGCCGCTGTCCTTAAAGCGCTCAATCCCGCTCTGGTAAAAATTGCTTCGCCTGAGTTAAATTTTACGCAGTTGCTGCGCGAGGTTGCGCTCTGGCGCAAACCTGTCTTGCTTTCTGCCGGTGTTTCGCGGCTGGGTGATATTGAAGCGGCGCTGGCTGTGTTGGGGGCGGGGGGGGGGGATGTGTCGTTGCTGCACTGCGTAACGGCCTACCCTGCCCCGCCGCACGAGTACAATCTGCGTCTGCTTGTAACGCTGCGCCGCATTTTTGGCGTGGCGTCGGGTGTTTCCGACCACAGTCTCGACCCGCTGCTGGTTCCTTCTGTCGCGGCGGCGATCGGGGCGTCCGCGATAGAAAAGCATTTTTGTTTAAGCCGAAGCGGGGGCGGGTTGGACGACCCTATCGCGCTTCCGCCGGATGCGTTTACCGCGATGGTGAAGGGTGTCCGCGAAGCGGCGGCGCTGGCCGCGCACGGGGGTGAAGACGCGGCGCTCGGTGAGTTGGGGGGGCGTTTTGGCGTGGAGCGTGTCGCCGCGGTGCTGGGCGACGGCGTAAAGCGGCTGGCACCGGCGGAGGCGGACAACTACGGGCGAACAAACCGCTCGATTCACGCGGCGCGGGCTATCGCGGCGGGGGAAGTACTGGACGCCGGCAACATGGCGATTCTGCGTACCGAAAAAATCCTGCGGCCAGGGCTCGCGCCAGCTTTTTTCGAGTGTCTGCTGGGGCGTGTGTGCCGTGTTCCCATTCCGTCAGGCGAGGGTATACGGCTAGAAGACGTGTAGCGCCCAAACCGCATGGCGGGGTTTTGCGCCGAAAGCGCAGAGTGAGGCAGGCGCGCTGGTACGCTCTGAAAGACCGGCAACCGCACGCGCCGCCGGCATTAGTCGTAAAAGAGGCACATGCCGAGTACTTGTTGTGCGCCGCCTTGTTTTAGCGCCGTTGCGCAGGCGTCCAGGGTTGCGCCGGTTGTGCACACATCATCGAACAGAATAACGTTACGCGGCGCGGTTTGGTCATTCATAATAATACGTCCGTTTAGGTTGGTAAGGCGGTTTTCGCGGTTGAGTGTTTTCTGGCTCAAAGACGGTAGGCGGCGCAGCACTTGCGCTACGGGAACGCCCCCCTCCCGCGCCAAAACGCGCGCGATGTGCTCAACTTGGTCCCAGCCGCGCGCCTTTATCTTCCCCGGGCGCGGCGGGGCGGGAACCCATACCCAGCCGTCTTTGCCCTGCAGCGCGTCCCAGCCGGCTGCCGCCGTCAAAAACATTTGCGCAAAAAACCGCGCCAATACCCTGTGTCTGCCGAACTTGTACGCACTGAGGAGCTGTTTGTACACGCCGCCGTACGGGTACAGCATGAACGCGCGGTCAAATGCGTGTGGCTGCCCCGCGCCGCGGCATGTCATACACCGGCGTATCTCCGAGATGAGCGGTCTGCCGCAAACTTCGCAGCGCTCTTCCGGCAGGATGGTAAAACGCGCCGCGCAGGCTGGACCAACGCCAAGCTCCGCCGCCCTGCC
>JAITGR010000041.1 GCA_031280455.1 Spirochaetaceae bacterium | reverse complement strand
ATTTCCAGCTTCAACATCCTTTCGTCCGGCAGCGGACAGTCGGCGGATTCTTGTATGTTCGCGTACGCCGTCTGGACAATCTCGGCAAAATAGTACGGCAAATACACCGTTTGCGCCTGGGGCAAATCCTCCGTGCCCATCTCCACTTTTTGCTGCCTGACCAGCGCTTCCATGCCGCGCTTTATTTTGCCCCGCGTGTCCGTCGCCCATTCGCTCAAACGCTGACCGCTGACCGTTTCGGAACTGGCGTTGGCCTGCAAAAAGCGGATAAACGTCTCCAGATGCACGCGCGGGTTTCTTGTCCGCTGCGCGTAACTTTTCAGAATAGTGTATAAGTCGAGTTTTTCCGCCATGCCGCCCACTACGAGGTTAATTTTCGCGCCATTTCGACAATTTCAAACACTTCAAGCTCGTCGCCAACATGAACGTCTTCAAACCCTTCCAGGCTTATGCCGCATTCGTAGCCGGCGGCGACTTCCCGTACATCGTCCTTAAAACGCCTAAGGCCGGCGATTTTTCCGGTGTGGATGATGGTGTCGTTGCGGATAATGTTGACGCTGGCAGAACGCTTTACCGTGCCGCTCTGTATGTAGCAGCCGGCGACAACCCCTGCCTTGGAGATTTTGAACACTTCGCGCACTTCCACGTTGGCGATGACTTCTTCCTTGGTGTCCGGCTTCAAAAGCCCTTCCATGGCCTGGCGCATTTCGTCGACAACGCGGTAGATAATGTTGTAGCGGCGTATGTCGACTTTTTCCTGGTCGGCAAGGGAACGCGCTTTTGGCGTGGGGCGCACGTTAAACCCTATAAGGATGGCGTTGGAGGCGACGGCCAAATCGACGTCGCCTTCGTTAATCGCGCCCGGCAGCGCCTGAATGACGTTGAGCCGCACTTCGTTTGTTGAAAGTTTTTCCAGGCTGGAACGCAGCGCTTCCACCGAGCCTTGCACGTCGCCCTTGATTATCACCTTCAGTTCCGCTACGGAGCCGTCGCTTATGGTGTCGTACAGATTGTCCAGCGTTATTTTTTTGACGTTTTTGGCGTCTTCAAAGCGCTTTAATTCCTGCCGTTTTACCGCGTACGCGCGCGCGGTTTTTTCGTCTTCAACAACCTGAATGGGGTCGCCGGCGTTGGGAATGCCTTCAAAACCCAGCACCTCTACCGGCATAGCCGGCGTGGCGCGCGTGATTTTTTTGCCTTTGTCGTTAAAAAGCGCGCGCACCTTGCCCGGCCAGATACCGGCGACAAAGGCGTCGCCCACTTCCAGCGTACCCTTCTGCACCATAACAGTTGCGACAATGCCGCGCCCCTGGTCTATCTTCGATTCTATGATTTTACCTTCGGCGCTGCGGTTGAAGTTCGCTTTTAAGTCGAGAATTTCGGCCTGCAGCAACACCGAGTCGATGAGTTTGTCGATGCCCTCTTTCTTTTTTGCCGAAATCGGGACGAACATGGTCTGCCCGCCCCATTCTTCCGGCGCAAGGCCCAGGTCGGAAAGTTGGCTTTTTACTTTGTCGGGGTTGGCTTCCGGCTTATCAACCTTGTTGACGGCGACGACAATGGGCACGCCGGCCTCTTTCGCGTGGTTTATCGCCTCGATAGTCTGCGGCATAACGCCGTCGTCCGCGGCCACCACCAGCACCACAATGTCGGTAACCTGCGCGCCGCGCGCCCGCATGCGGGTAAACGCCTCGTGGCCGGGCGTATCCAGAAACGTGATGCCGCCGGACGGCGTTTCGACCATGTACGCGCCGATGTGCTGGGTAATGCCGCCGAACTCGCCGGACACAACGTCGGAGCTGCGTATAGCGTCCAGCAGCTTGGTTTTGCCGTGGTCGACGTGCCCCATAACGGTAACAACCGGCGGGCGGGGCGACATGGCGTTCTCGTCGTCCTCGCCGGTATTGATGACGGTTTGGTCGTACAGGCTGACTATTTTAACCTCGCACTCGTACTCACCGGCAAGAATCGCCGCCGTCTCTGAATCTATCTGCTGGTTTATCGTAACCATCATGCCCATGCTGATAAGTTTCTGGATGAGGTCGGAGGCTTTAAGATTCATTTTACGCGCCAATTCCGACACCGAAATGACTTCCATGATTTCTATGGATTTGGGGATGGGATTGGCAAGGTGCATGGATTTTTTCTTGGTCTGAAGAAGTTTATCCTGCATCTCCGTTTCTTTGTCTCTATGCTTGTAAACCGGTTTTTTTACCTTGAAGTTCCGCTTGGCCGCCCCTCCGGCGCGGCTGTCTGCGCCGGTGTCCGGCATGGGCCGGTCGCCGCCAAAGCCGCCGCCCCCTCCCGGCCTTCCCGGGCCGCCCGGACGGGGAACAAAGCCGGGGCGCGGCACAAAACCTGGCCGCGGCGTAAAACCTGGCCGCGGGGTAAAGCCGCCCGTCCGCGGGGTAAAGCCGCCGCCGCCGGTGCGTCCCTGGTATCCGCCGGTGCGCCCCTGGTAGCCGCCGCCGCCTCCCCCGCCGCCCGCGGCGGGGCTGCGCGAATAGTTGCCGTGCCGCCCGGTAAACACCGAGCCGTTGTTCTGCGGACGGGGCGGGCGGTTTTCGCCGTCCGGCCTTTGGGTGCGCGGGCCTATGTACCTGCCGCCGACGCGGCCTGCCTGCACCGCCGGCCGCTGGGCGGGGGTGTAGGTCTGCGCGGTGCCACTACTCGTGGCCGCCGCCGCCGGCGGCGCAGGTGCTGGCACGGCCGTTTTCGGCTGCTCCTGCTGGCCGGCTTCTGCCGGCGCGGGTGTTTCCGCCTGCGGTGTCGCCGCTGGCGGCGGAGTGGCCGGCACCGGCTTTACCGGCTTTATGGGTTTAACAGGCTTTTCCGGCGGCGGCGTGACCGGCGGCGAATCCGTGCCGTCCGGCGCTCGTGTGGCGCTTTTTTTCTTGATGCGAACCTTTAATTTTTTTGCTTCGCCATCGTTCCCTGCCGTGCCGGCTACAGCCGGTGCGGCTGCCTGGGCCGGCTGTGCAGAGGCCGCCTGTACAGGCGCAGCCTCTGCCGCCTTCGCCGGAGCCGCCTGCGAGGGTGCCGTGTCTTTGGTGCCGGCATCTTTCGGCTGCTTGTTCGTGCGTTTGATAAGTTCAGCCTTAGGCTTACTATCTTCTTTTTCCGCCATGATACTCCTGTAAGAGCCCTGTTATCGCCGCCGGACAACCCGGGGCAAACAGCGGCTCGTTATTCCGCCGTTACTCCCAGTCAATTTCCGCGCCGCAGGACGGGCATTTTACCATGTCCCCCGTAAGAATACCGTTGCAGTGGGGGCACTCGTACTCCTCGACGTCCGCCGGCGCTTCAGCAAGCGCGTCAGCGCCAGCCTCTGCCGGGGCTTCCCGCAACGGCGCGGCGGCGGTTTCCGGCGCGCCGCCGGCCTCTGCCGGCGCTTCCGCGTCCGCCATATCTGGCGCGGGCGCTTCCGCCGCCGGCTCTGCCGTGTCCGTGCTGGCGGGCGCGGTTTCTGCCGGTTCTTCTTCAAATTCAACATACTCGCCAAATACGGTGTAGAGCGCGCTCAACTGTTCTTCGCTTATGCCCAGCGCCTGTAGTTCGGCTTCGTCGTGTTCGTAAAACTGGTGCAGGCTGGATATGTTGTTGTCCGCCAGCAGTTTAACCACCGCCTCGTCAATGCCTTCGATGTCGGCAATGTAGATGTCTTCTTCTTGTCCAGCGCCAAACAACTCGAAGGCGGCCCGTTTCGCGCCGGAAAAGAGGCCGGATTCCTCGTACTGTTCTACGGTTTTTACGTCAATGTTCCAGTCAGTCAGCCGGTTCGCCAGGCGCACGTTAAGGCCTTGCTTGCCTATGGCCAGCGAAAGCTGCGAGTCGATGACGACGGCGAGCGCTTTGCGCTGGGCTTCGTCCAGAATGATGATGTTGCGGACTTCCGCCGGAGACAGCGCGTTGGCGACGAATACCTGCGGGTCGGGGTCCCATTTGAGTACGTCGATTTTTTCGCCTTCCAGCTCGCGGATAATGGTCTGTATGCGCGCGCCTTTCATGCC
>JAITGR010000013.1 GCA_031280455.1 Spirochaetaceae bacterium | reverse complement strand
GCTGGGTGTCGGGCTGGTCTCCGATACGGCGGTGGTGATACTTGACGCGCTCCGCCGCGCCGCCGCGCCGCGGGGGGTGCTGCAGCCCATGCGTGTCGTGGAGGCCGCGGCGGGGCTTTCGGCTTCGAGCTTTGGCGGGACGGCGACAACGGTTATTGTTTTTGTGCCGGTGCTGTTTCTGCCCGGCCTCCTCGGCGCGCTCTTTGGCGACCTGGCCATAAGCCTTATTGCGTCGGTAACGGCGGGCTGGCTGTACGCCCAACTGGCGCTGCCGTCGCTTTTTTTGCTGTGCGCGCCCGCCGGTGGCCGCAGCGTTCCGTTCCCCGCGCTGGAAGCCGTGTACGCCCGCGCCCTGGAGCGGGTTATGCGCCGCCCCCGCCGCGCGGCGCTTGTGGCGGCGGCCGTTAGCCTCGCCGGCGGCGCGCTGCTTGCCGGCAGGCCGTTCGTGTTTCGTGCGGAGGCGGCGGCGCGGGAACTTGTTGCCCGTGTTGAATATCCGGCGGGAACGGAGCTGGCGTTTATCGGGCGCGAAGCGGCGCGGCTTGGCGCGGCGCTTAACGGCCTAGCGTGTGTGCAGTCGGTATTTGGCCGCGCCGGTGCGGAGGAGGAGGATGCCGCCAGGCGGGCGGACGCGGCGTACACGCCGGAAACGCTCACGCTGCGCTGCGTACTGAAAAAGAGCGCGCGCGGGGAAGATGCCGCCGGCGCGGTGCGGGAGTGTCTTGCGCGGGAAGCGGAAGGCGCTCCTGTGGTCAGCGTTGATATGCCGGAAGACGCGGTTCAAACAATGCTGGGGCTTTCCGCGGCGCGGCGGCTTGTGGTAAAGGCTGGCGAACCCGATGTTGCGGCGGCGCGGGCGGCGGCGTGGTGCGCCAGCTTGCGCGAAGAAGCCGCCGGCTTTTTTCAGGCGGCAGTCCGGGTGCCCGCGGGCGGCCGCCAGGCGCTGCGCCTTGTTCCCCGCAGGGAAGCCGCCGCCCAGGCCGGCCTGTCGGCGGCGCGCATCGCGGAAGCCGCCGCGTCGGTTACCGAAGGGTTTGTCGCCAGCGAAATGACCATCGAAGGCCGTCCGGTAGACATACGGCTGCTTGGCGCGCCGCCTGAAACGCCCGCCCGCGCACCGGCGGCGGCCATTGAAGCGATACCGGTTTCAGGCGGCGCGCAGGCGGTTTCGCTGGGCACGGTGGCGCGGCTTGAACGCTGCGAGACACCCCGCGTACTCCCCCGCCAGGACAGGAGCGACGTGGTGTACATCATTCCGTATGCGGCGCGCGGCGGCGAAAAAAAGCTGAACGCCGTCATCAATAAAATGACCCAAAAAACAAGGTATGTGCGCGGGGAAGACGAATCGTTTTTTAAGCGCTACGGCGTCTCGCTATTGGTAACGCTCGCGTTGGTGCTTGCGCTGTTGTATATGGTTATGGGCGCGCAGTTCGAGTCGTTTGCTCTGCCGCTCATTTTTATGCTGACCATACCGTTTTCGCTGGCCGGCACCGGCCCCGCGCTCTTTTTGGCAGGCAAGCCGGTGGACAGCGGCGCGATTTTGGCGCTGGTCGTGCTTTTCGGCCTTGTGGTGAACAACGGCATCGTGCTGTACGAGACCAGCGAGCGGCACCGTTCCGGCGGCCTTGCGCCCGATGAAGCGGTGAAAAAAGGCGCGCGGGAGCGCTTTCGGGCGGTGTTGACAACGACGCTTACAACCGTCGTTGTGCTGCTCCCGCTCGCGTTTTCGCCGCTTGCCCGTGCCGAAGGGGCGATGGCGCTCGCCATGCTCGGCGGCTGCCTTGCCGGAACCGCGCTGACGGTGTTCGCGCTGCCGCCCGTTTTTGCGCGGTACTTTGCGCGTGTACGGAGCCCCGCGTGAACGGCATAGACCGCAGCCAGCGCGCCTGGCTTGAGCGGCCTGTCGCGGCGGTGTGCGTTACGCTGGCGCTGCTGGTAACGTCCGCCGCCGTTATTGTCTCAGGCAGCGGCGGCGGGGCGGCAATCGAAGATTCGCCTGTGTGGTCGGTAACAATCAAACACTACGGCGTTGACGCGCGGGAAATGGAGCGCGGGGTGGCAATTCCGCTGGAAGACGCGCTGCAGGCGCTGGAAAACGTCAAGAGCGTTGTTACCACCAGCGAAAACGGCAGCGCCCGCGCGTACGTCGTGTTCAAGAGCCCGCCCCCGCTTCTGGGCGGCACGAAAACGGCGGGGAGATACGAGGCGGTGCGCGAGGCGGCGCAGCGCGTCTATGAAAAACTTCCGGCCAGCGCGCAAAGGCCGGAGTTGGTGTCGGCCTCGGAAAGCCGGCTGCCGGCGTGGACGGCGGCCGTATTTTACGGAGACGGCAGTCCTGTGCGGGGCGACCTTCCCGAAAAAGTAATAAAACCGGCGTTTTTAAGCCTTGAAGGAGTCGCGGATGTGGAGCTTTCGGGTGCCGGCCAGGACGAAATTGTCGTAACGCTTAAAAACAAGGCGCTGGGTGAAAAGTTGACCGCCTTTGATGTGGCGCGCGCGCTGGCGGAAAACGACGGCCTGTTTCCGGCGGGCGTTATAAAGGAAGCTGAAGCCGAAATTCCGCTGGTTGTCGACGGCCGCAGCCGGAACACCGTCGAGTTGGAAAGCGCCCGCATACCGCTGGCCGGCGGCGGTTCGACGGCGCTGGGCGCTGTCGCGGCAGTCGTCCGGCGGGAGCGGCAGCCCGATATTCTGGCGCGGCTAAACGGGAAAAACGCGGCGCTGGTGTCGGTCATTCCGGCGGACGGCTGCGATATGGGCAGACTGTCGGCGGCCATTAAAGCCCTGCTGAAAAAGCCCGAACTGGCAGACCTGCGCTGGACGGTACTGGCCGACCTCGGCGAGAGCGAAGCACGCTCGTTCCGCTCGGTGTGCCGTGCCGCATTGCAGGCCGCCGCCGCGGTTGCGCTGCTTTCGTTTTGCATAGGCCGAAATTCCGGTCGTGGTGGTCTGCGCCGCGCCCTCGTGCTTGCCGCCGCGATACCGGTTATGTGCGTGTTCGCCGCCGCGTTACTGGTACTTTTAGGCCACAATCTTTCAAAAACAGCCCTTGCCGGCATATCCACGGGGCTGGGAGCCGCGGTCGATGCCTGTCTTTTGAGTGCCGAACAACTTGCGCGCCACGGTACGCGCAAGGTCGCCAAACTGCGCGGCGAGCTGGTGTGCGGGGCGGCAACGACAATCATCGCGCTCGTTCCGCTGGGGCTGCTGCCGTTTGGCACGCCGTACGGCGGCGGCGGCATAACGATGATAGCCGTCGCTATTGCCTGCGTAACGGCCGCTTCCCTGGCCGCGGCGCTCTTTTTGCTGCCGCCGGTATTTCTTGCCGTTTTGGACAAAGCCCCCGCCGCCTCCCCAGAGCGCCCGCATCGGGTGTGGCGTGTACCCGCTTGTCGCGGCCTCCGGCGCGGGGGCCGCCGCCTGTTTGCCCGCGCGCTCGCCCTGGCGTACCACAGGCCGCGCCTGGTTATCGCGGCGGCGGGCGGCGTGTGCTGCGCCGGCGCTCTGGCCCTCGCGCTCGCGGGCGTGGATACCGGCTACGATGCGAGCGAAGATTCGGTGTACGCCCGCGTCGAGTTTGAAGCCGGTTTGCTGGCGCAGGAAGCCGACAGCCGCCTGGCAGACTGGGCATACGCGATGAGCGCGCGTGCGGGGGTAAAAAATGTTCAAACCGGCGCGCGGACTGGCTCGGCCTCCGTGTTGATAACGTTTGACCCCAGGGCGCTGGACGCGAAAACAGTGCGCGAAATTGTCCGCGGCAACGCGCCGGAAGGCGGCTTTGTCTACATAGCCGAGGCTGGCCGCGAAAGCCGGAACTGGAACATCAGCGTAACCGGCGGCGATGAGAAAACGTGCCGCGCGCTGGCCAGGGAAATCGCTTTTGCCGCCGCCGCTATTCCGTTGGTACACGAGGCGGTGTTGAATTTTAAGGAAGGCGGCACGAAGCTGCTTTTTACGCCCAATCGCGCGGTGTTGGCGCAGATGAGCGCCGCCTGTGGCAGACCGGTACAGTACGGGCACCTGGCTGGCGAGCTGCGCCGCGCGGTGCACGGGCCGGTCGCGTACAAGCGGCGTACCGGCGGAGCGGCGGGGGGTATGGGCGGCGAAATGGACGTGCGGGTAAAGGGGATTTCCGCCGATATGCCGCGCAGAAAGGACGTGGAAGATATGGCGTTGTACGACGGCGTTTCACGAGCGCTGCCGCTTTCCGCCGTTATGCGCCAGAGCGAGGAGACTGCCGAATCGAGCATACGGCGGGAGGAGCGCCGCCGCTGCGCCGGTGTTACGATTCGGACGCCGCCTGTTTCCGCGCGCAAACTGCGGGCCGTGGTGATGCGGGAAATCGCCAAAATTGAAATGCCGGCGGGGTATTGCGCGGAATTTGACCGCGAGGCTGTGGAAAACGCCCGCGCGCTTTCGGCAGGCGGCTTTTATTTTATTTTGGCGCTGCTGTTGTGTTACATGATTATCGCGGCGGTGCACGAATCGTTTGTGCTGCCGCTCCTCGTGCTGGCGGTCGTTCCGTCGTCCGCTGCCTTCTGCGCGTTGGTGCTGGCCATGGCCGGCGGAACGGTGAACGCGGCCAGTGTCTGCGCGTTTATCGCGGTGTGCGGCCTCGCGGTGAACGCGGCGGTTATTACTGCCGGGGAGTTGTACGGCAGAAGCCGCCGCGCGCCCTGGTGTTTTGGTTTTGTATACACCGCCGTACGCCGCCGCGTGAATGTTTTGTCGATAACGACGCTGACGACAATCGCGGCGGCGCTGCCGTTTCTGTTTCTGCGCGAAAACACGAATATGCTTGTGCGCGCGCTTGCCGCGATAACGGCGCTTGGTGTAGCGGCTTCGTATGTATGTGCGATTATGCTTGTTCCGGCGCTGCTGCGCCTGGTTGAAAGGCGGCGGCAGTGGAGCGGAAAAAATTCCCGGCACGGAACGCGCAAGCGATAGAAGCGGAAATACTTTTTGCGCAGCAAAAAGATTGGAGCGGATAGCGCGGTTTTTGCGCAGCAAAAATGCGCCCAAAAATGCAACAAACAGAATATGAATAAAGCGCTGTGCATATTCGGCGTGTATATATAAAAATGTGAAGTGTATCAAAAGCGTAGGTAAGAAGTCCTGTGGTTTGGGACAGAGTTCTCCGGCAAGGGGAACGCATGTATTGTATAAAAAATAGAGTTACAGCGGCGCTGCTGCTGGTTTGTTTTGCGGCGAATGTAGGCGCGCAGGGTTTTTCCGGCGTGCGGGGTTTTGACCGCGCTTCGTTTGACTATCATTTTAACGGCGCGGACAGGGAGCTGACGCCGGAAAAGTGGCTGGAAAAGGCCCGTGCGGGCGTGGTTTTTGCCAAAGCCGCCTGGGAGCGCATGGCCGGCGATTTGCTGGGGGAGGCCGGCGGCGGGGAGCTGGAAGCGGCGCGCGAGCAGCTTGACGCGTGGTCGGACGCGGAACTTGAGCGCCGCTATGCGTTGTGGATTGAAGCGCGTTTTTTGCGCGGCGCGGTGTCCGACGCGGTGTTCCGGTTTGCCGCTGAGTCGGAAGCTGAACTGCTTGGCATGTACTATCATGTTGATGAAAACGGCGATATTCTTTTGAGCGCCGAGACCGGAGATGCCAGGCTGATTCGGCCTGAAGAAAGAAATGTATACGAAGATAGAGTATATATAGAAAATATACTTACATCAAAAAAAGAATCATATATACAGGAATATCACAACAGGCTGGAGTATGTGTTCCCGGAGCTGCTTGCGTATATTGACGAGGAGCGGCGCGCGCATCTGGGGGCGCTTTTGGAAGATGCGGCGCAGGCGACAACGCGGGTTTTGCGGCGTGAGCTTGCGCTTATAGCCGGACGCGAGGACAGCCTTTTTGTTTCGCGCCGTGTTGCCGACAGCCAAAGTTTGCGCGGTAAAAGTGAAAGCGAGGCGGCTGCTGTTGTGGCTGGTGAATTGATATACGCGGCGGAGGCGGTGTGCGCGCAGGGGATTGCCGCGCTGGAGGAGCAGATTGCGGCGGCGGAGGCCGGAACGGGCAGTCTTGCCGTGCTGGGCGCGGACTGGCTTGCGCAGTACCAGGAGCAGTTTAACCGCGGGCTCAAGGCCTGGGAGGAGGCGGAGGAGCGCTTTTTTGTCCGCCGTGTCGAGTGGGAGCAGGAGGCAGGCCGGCAGTGGCAGGCGGGCGAGGAGGCCTGGGCGGGGGCGTTTGGCCGGATTGAGGCGGAAAAACAGCGCTGGGAGGCATCGGCGCGGGCGCTCTTTGATTCGGGCGAAAAGATTTTTAAGGATGCTTCAGAAAATGTGCGGCGTGCGATTGGCGAAGCGAAGGCCGAGTTTGCGCGTGACGCGGCGCTTCGCGGCGAAAGCGGCAGGGCGCGTGCCGAGGCGTATGTTACAAGTTATCTTACGGCGGGGGGGATTGTCGCCGCCGCGCAGGAAAATATCGACTTTTGGATGGAAAAAGTTGTTGTATACGAATCGAATATAGATGAAGTGCGGCAGCGTTTTGGAGAGGCCGGGACGCCGCCGCGTATAAGTCCGTCTGGTGAATTCAATGAGTGGTTTGCCGGTGTGCGTGAACGAGAAAGAAATATACTGCAGGCGGAGATAGAAATTTTAGAGGATGCTAACGCTGAATTAAATAACACCATAAATACGCTGCGGGTGGAGCTGGCGGAGAAGAACCGGATTTTATCTTTTTCCAAGTCAGATGATTCGTATGAAAGAATTGCGTATACAGAAGAATCTGAAGCGGCTGAAATTGTTGAACAGGCGGAGCGGGCAAATGTAAAAACAAAGTACTACGATAAAACAGCTCTTAAAAAAGAGATTCAGGCTTTAGAAAAACGTATAAACGCACATTCGGAGCATGTGCGTACAAATAAAAGATTGATGCAATCCAAAACAGAGCGCCGCAGCCGGAACGATACCAATGCGGAGGCGGAAATAAAAACATGGGCGCGTATTTATGGCGAATACTATACAAAGGCTGTTGCCGCGCGGGAGGTGCTGGTTAATGAATTTAGTGTTGTCATGGGTTCCGGCGCGCTGGTTGATGTTCTGCAAAACGGCGTTTCCAGCGAGGATTTTAATCTGGATGAGTACCAGATTGAACTGATTCGCGCGCGGGCGGTCGCCGGATATTGGGCGAAGCGGCTGGAAATCGCCCGCGCGGTAGACCAGTATGCGCGGGATTTGACGGCGAATCGTGTAACGGACTCCGAGGGTGTGGCGGCATGGCAGGGCGCGAAGGCTGCGTACGACAGCGCGCTTGCCGCGTTCGAGGCGGCGCAGAGCAGTCTGAACGCGGAGGCCGGCGCTGTGGCGCAGGCGAAGGACGCGCTTGCGGCGGCGCGCGGACGGCTGGAAAAGGCCGACGGCGAGCTTGCCGAAATGAACGCGCAGTATTCGTTGTACACGTCGCTGCTTAAAATGGATGACAACACGTATATCCTGAACGATATTGCGGCAAAATACAAAGAGCTGCTGGAAAACAGCGCGCAGCGGAGCAAAACCGGCAGCGATGCCGTGTACAATGCGTATATAGAAAAAGCATACGCGCTGGGCTGCGCGCAGGTGCTGGAAGGGCGGGCTCTGGCGTTAAAAAAACTGATACAGGGCGGCGAGGACGCGCCGTCGCTGGACGAGTTGAACAAGGCGTGGGACGCGATACAGGTTCCGCCCGATGCGGCGAGTGTGTACGCATCTGCCGATGAGTACGGTCTTGCGGAGCAGGATTCGTACTATCAGACGATTGCGTACTTTATGCGGGAGCGCGACGGTGCCGCCGCGGAATTGGACGCGCTTTGGCTGGAGCGAACGGCGGCATACGAGGCGGCGCGGGCGCGTTGCGCGGCGCTGGAGGCGGAGGCCGCCGCATCAGAGGATGCGGGCGCGCCGGAGGATGCGGGCGCACCGGAGGATGCGGGCGCTTCCGGCGGCGCGGCGGACGAGCGGGCGGCGCTTGCCGAGATTGTCGCCGCATACGAGGCATGGGACTACGCGGAAGAGCGCGCCGCGCTGGTGCGGCTGTATAACGAAAAAATCCAAAGCGCGGCGGCTTTTGCCAAAGAGACGGCGCGGGCGCGGCTGGACGGACGGCTCGCCGCGCTGCGGCTTTTAAGCGCGGCCAGTACGCGGGAATGGTACGAGGAAGCGTCCGGCGGGCCGCTCAGCGCCGCGCTGGAGCGCGCGTTTTTGGCAGGCGGCCTGTACGGCGCGTTGAACGAGGTCATGGTGGAGGCGGAAAACCGCCTGAACGATTTTTTGACTGAAGACGGCGCTGGTGTGCCGGTGTATATAAAAATTTCCAACGCCGGAACGGTCGCCGTTCAGTATGAAAAAGCTGCCGCTCTTTTTCTGGCGTACTGGGAGGCAGGCACACATGCGGGCGCGGTTGCGCGCGAAGAAAAAGACCTGGCGCTTGCGCGGCTAGGCGCGGTTTTTGCAGAGTACGGTGTGCCGTTTACTTCCGGCGGCGAGGGGCAGAACGAAGCGGTTTTCCTGCCCGATGTAACAGTGGCTGCCAGTGTTTTGGCCGCGCGCAGGGATTCTGCCGCCGATGTTACCGTAAGCGCCGCGCGGTTTTTGCGGCAGTTGGACGAGCAATTCAAGAATCTGCCGGCGGTGGTGTATGCCGAGTTTGCCGATTGGATGCAGGCATTCATTGAATACATGGCGGCAAAAATTGTGTATGAAAATTATACATACACAGCCAGTTCAGAGGCAATCCGCGCGATGCTGACGGCGTTTCCCTCCGGCGGGGAGCCGGCGGACGGCGGCATCCCTGAATATGCCAGTATACAGTACACGCTGCTTTTAAGCATCGAGACGCAGCGGGAAGAAGCTGCGCGGGCCGGCGCGGGTCATTGGCGGCAGGTTATAACGGAAGAAAACCTCGGCGAATACAACCAGAACAAGGAAGAAGAAGAGCGGCTTGCGCTTGGCGTAACCGGCACGCCAGAGGCGCTTGTGGGCATACAGGCGGCGGCAAGTTACCAGGAAGGCGTGCTTGCCGACATGGCGGAAGCGGCGCGTTTTGCCACGGCGCGTTTTAACGCCGTTCTGCAAAAGCTGAACGGCAGCGATTTTTGGAACACAGACGAAGATATACAAACGGCGGCACAGCGGTATATTGAAGATACCGCGCTGCTCTGGGACGATTCCGCGGTGCCGTACGTGCAGTATGCGTATAAAGATTCATTTAACACGGAAAAAAATATACTCAATAATTATACATTATACGGCGATGCACTTAAAACAGAAATAGTCCGGCTTTCAAACGCATACCAGCTTGCGAAGTCTCAGCATCATGTAATTCAGGATGAGATGCGCGCAATTGACGTGAAAATAAAAGCATACACCGCCGGCGGCACGGGGGAGGGCGGCGCTGAAGCGCCGCGCGGCGAGTATACGCTGGCGCTGGAGGCATACGCTGCTGCCGCCGGCGGTTTCCAGTCGGCGGGAAACGCCTACGACGCGCGGTATGCCCAGGCGAAAACGCTGTACGAAGCGCTGGAAGCGGCGCGTTTTGAGTACGAAAAACAGGACGCTGTCCGCCGGTGGGCCGCGACGTCGTATCTGCATAACGGCGAAACCCCGCCGCAGGAGGCTGCCGCCGCGCTTCAGTACCGTAGTCCGGCGGAAGAACTTGTGTACTGCCGGCAGCGCGTCGAACGTTCAGAAATAGTTCTTGCGGCGCTGCGCGATATGTACCCGGGCGGTGAAACGCGGCGCACATTCAGCGACAGCGAGTATCAGCGTGTATATAACGAATATAAACAAAGTTTTGAACGCATGATGTTCACGCTGAAGGTGCGCGATGTGCTGCTGGAGGCTATAAAAAAAGAAACGGTAAAGAACGACAAATTATACGCTTCGTACTACGAAAGCCATTCGGCAATGGCCGGATACATGGATAGCGGCAGTATACGCGAAAGTCCGCCCGCGGAAAAAGAATCCTGGGTGCTTATGGATATTATCACAACAGATGCCGAAGGCCGCCTGTGTTTCAACAGGGACGCCGGATTTGTGGTGTCCGGCCAGAGCGGCGCTTCCGCCCAGGCTCTGACGGCGTACTTCGAGGACGGCGAGAAACGGGGCAGCGAGACCCGAAAGTCGGCGGAATTCGAGCTTCAGGTGCGTGCATTAAGCCGGCGTCTTGGCGGGTACCTTACGAGTCTGGACAAGCTGCAGCAGTGGGGCATGGCTCGCGATTATCTTGTGCGGACGCTGCAAAGCACCAACAATCTTTCTGTTTTGGACAATCAGTACGCCGCGGCGGGCGGGCTCGAGGGGAATCTGGGTAACATGAAGGCGAACTGGGACAACACGCAGGTTGAAGATGTCGCGTACAGCAGCGCCGCGCTGCTGGCCGAGCAGCAAAAGCAGTGGGAAAGATTATCGGACGCTGAAAAAAAAGACCTGGAATTCTACACGATTCTCTGCATGGCGGGCGGCGGCGCTTCAAAAAGATTTGACAGCATGGCGTCGGCGCTGGCGGAATACCAGCACGCGCACGACAGGGTTGCCAGAAATTACGACAACACAAGAAAGATGGGCATTATTTCACTTGCTGCATCGATGGCATTGAATCCAGTCGCGCTTGTTATGGGTATTATTATGCTGGCATCGCTGAGTGATATTGCCTATACTCGCGGCGAACTTGCGTCCCAGGTGCGTGCGCATAAAAAGGTGCTGGAACAGGATTTGAATAGCATTTCCAATAACGCGGCTGCTTCGGCAAAAGGGCTGGATGAATACCAGAAGTCGTGCGAGCGGCTCGCCGCGCTTGCCGGCGCCGTTTCCACGGGTGAAATTGCCGGCTGGGAAAGCGTCGAGTTGTCGCTGCAAACCGCTGGTGTTTCGCCGGAGGATATACAAAAAATTCGTATGTATTGGGAAAACATGCACAATGATGCGGCGCCCGCGTTCTCCAGCGCGCAGGATGCGGTCTCGGCGCTGGCGTTGTGGTCAAAGAACAAGCGGCACGATGCTGTCGCGGCGGTAGAGCGCGCGTGGACGGAGGCGGACGGACAGCGGACGATTTCTCAAAATGAAGCACGGCAAATAATCGCGCAGTTTATCGATGGAGCGGAAACGCAGACGGGTGTGGAGGCGGCGATAACCACGGCGTTTGGGCGCGAAGCGGCGGCGCGGAAAACGCACCTGAACAATCTGGGCGGCGCGCTCTTGGAAAATATGGCGCAAATAACGGAGGACGGCGCGGCGTATGCGGGTGAATATGCCGCACTCGCGCGCGAATTGACGAATCTGCTTGAACGGGCGTACCAGACGCGCTACGATGCCGAATTGCAGGCGCGCGAGGCGGAATGGGCGGTTCAGCAGGGCGATTTAGCGCAGAAATACGCCGCGTGGAGAAGTGCCGCCGCGCTGATTCTTTCGCGGGGGCGGGAGGATTGGTATAAGGGCGCGCAGCGGATGCGGGAGCGGTACACGCTGTGGCAAAAGCAGTTTTTGGAGGAATATCAGCGGGTGTCGAACGGCTGGGATACGGCGTATCTCGCCGGTCTGCGCGAGAAAGAGGACTGGATAGCGCGGGCTGGTGCGGCGGCGGAAAACGCTGCCGGCGGGGCGATGCTGAACATGGTGGGACTGGAAGCGGAACGCCGCGCCCGGGTTTTTGACACGCGCGACCCTCGCGGGGTGTACTGGCCGGACGCGCATGCCGAGAGTGAGAAAACGTTGGCGGAGGTGCTGGAAAGTGCCGGCATAGCCTATCTGGGGCAGGCGTTTGACGCTCTTGGCGGCGTGGCGCACACGGCGGCACCGCGGCTGCTGCGGGGGCTTGGCGGCGGCGGTACCTGGGACGCGGGGCTTGTTCAGCACCAGGCGCGGCAGTTGGCGCAGGCCGCCAACAAAACGCTGGCGGAGCGCGAGGCAAAACGGCTTGCCGAAACGGTGCGGCGCACGGCGGAATACGCGATTGCTGGTGTATATAAAAGTATTGATAAACAGAATGAGAATTTTGACGAAAGCATGAATAAAACATTTATCTATGATGGCCGTTGGTCGCGTAACGGAAAAAGTTACGTTAAAGATGTGCTGATAGATTCCAGTCTGCTGGAAGGACCGATAACCGAGCGGGCTTCTGTAGAAGTATATAAATATTATGAACATATTGGTACATTCGCTATACCGCAGTATTTGAATCCCGAAAATCTGAAGGGTCTGGAAGCCTTTGCGATACAAAATTTGATTGAGCGTATGCAGAAAGAAGTGCGCGAATTTTCGCAAAGCATATTCGGAAGCGGTGCGGAAGAAAAGGAAGGTGAAGATCGCGCAAAAGGTTTGTTTGAAAAACATATAGGCGAGGCCGCGAAGCCGCGCGGGAAAAGTACGCCTGATATGTCCAGGGGCGAAATGTTTTCGGGCGACGGGTCGCGGGGCGAGGGCGAGCTGGGGCGGCTTTTTCAGGAGTATATTTACTGGAATATACGCGAAGGGGCCGGTGTCGCGGCGATGAATACGGCGATGTGGGAAAAGAATCTGTGGCATAAAAAGCCCGGGGACTGGTTCGACCCGCCCAGCATAAAAAGTGTGGCGAGCATAGCGTTACAGGTAGCCGGAACGCTGGCCGGCGGCGGGCTGGCGGGGGTGTTTATCGGGCTGATAGACGACGCGCTGTTTGCCGCGCTGGATGTGGCCGTTGGCTACAAGGACCCGCTGGAAGCCGGCTTTGAGTTCGGCAAACAGGCCTTGCTGGCTGTCGCGACAAACCAAATAGGCGCTTTTTACAACGGCGCGTCTGCAAGTATTGGCGGCGGGGTAAGCGGCATGTTTGGTAAAGGCGTGCTGGCTATGCACCAGACGGTAACAACCGGCGTTGTAACAAGCGCGATAGGCGCGGTACAGTACAGCACGGGCGGCGGTTTAAGTTTTTCGCGCGAACGGTTTAATGCGGGTGTTGAAGGTTCGTTCAAGAACGCATTGACCGCGGGGGTAACGGCTTTTTCCGGTGAGGCGCTGAATTATGTAAACATGGGGGATGCGTTAAGTAAAGTAACCGGATTTTCATCCATGAATATAGAGGATGTAACAAAACTGAACAGTACAATAGGCGGGCTTGCAGGACAAACGGTCGGATACGCCGCGTGGGGGGATGATTTTAAGTTCAATCTATTGAATACAGGCAAACTGGGCGAATCCGACGGGATGGGTCTATTGGAGTTGAGTATCGGGAATACGGGTGTAAAGGCCGGTGCGGGGAGCGGCGGGCTTGATGTGAGTTTGGGGGCTATCAGTTCCGTGGTGCGAGGGGCGATTGTATGGGATACAAACAATCAGATACAAGCGTACGCTCGGCGGGAGCAGTTGGATATAGCGACGACGCTGCGGACGCAGTACGGTTTTGGTGATGAGGCGCAGCGTACACAATTACAGAGTATCTTGCAGGGCAATACGCTCGTAGGTACAGCGGAGGGTGCGGGGGCTGTGGCGCAGACGTTTATGCAGGACGGCAAGCGGGTGGTAAATCTTGCGGGGTACCGTGCGGGGATGAGCACTGCCGAGCAGTTGGAATTGGGGATAACGCTGGGTCACGAAGCGTACCGGAACGGCATTGTAGACGAACAGAATGCGGCGGAAACGCGGGCGGCAGTGCGGGGGCACACGGGGTTTATGCTGCGAATGGCCAGCGACAAGATGTATATAGGAACGGTCGCGGCGCTGCTGGGGAACAACGCAAACCTGCAAAACGACCTTGCCGCCTACAATTCCGGCGCCGAGGGGTTTAACGCCTATGTGGATGCCAACTACGATTCCAGCGCCGACTATTGGCGGCTGATAAAGAATAAGAATGGTGAAGTAGTAAAAATACTGGATGATGGAGATTACGAACACGCAACAATAGTAAACGAAAACGGCGAAGAAGAAAGCAAATATAATCTTGATAAAAGCAGTTTGTCCAGACAGTTAGCAGAAATAGCGGGAATAGACAAAGGGGATATGAATGCACTAATGCAGGCATCTGGATTAGATTATAAAGCAGGAACCGGCTGGTATGCAAAAAATGAGGGGGCAAAGTATACGCCGGTTGCTGAAAAGACTCCGGAGATAGAAAAGGCCGCCGGCAAACCAAATATAATAGAAGCAGTCGGGAATTTTATTGGCGATAAAGTTTCTAAATTATTTGAGAAAATAAAAGGATTGGGAGTAAGGCAGGATAATCAGGAATCTAATGCCGAAAATAAAGATATACCGAATAAAGAAACAAGCTATGAAGAGGTTTTTGAAAAACTGTTAAAAAACGCAGAAAAGAACAAGTTGTTAGGAAGACAGTACGGCAAAGACGGCTATGTCTGCACTTCATTTGGGCGGGAATTGTTAGAATTATCCGGGTATAATGCCGATGCCTATTTGCCAAGCCTTAGCGTTGTTAGCAGCATGAATGAACTGGCAAAACGAGACGGGGAAAATGATATGGATTTTATCACGACACAAATTGGAACAAATCCAGGCGAAGGGACGTATATGTTTTACAAAAAGTATGATAATGGAACAGGAGGTCATGTAGGGTTTGTGAAATTTGATGCGAATGGGAACGCCGTTATTTTGCATAATGGATTTCTTGGCAAAGATTCAAACAATAAAACGACAGAGGGAGTAGGCGTCTACAAAAGAGGTAATAGTGATTTAGATACCTTTTTTACGAATGACAAAAAGTATAGAATACAATACAGGAGGAGTGCATAAATAGACTTGTTCCAAAACCCGATGGGTTTCGGACCAAGTCTTGCAGTTTCTCATGCTAAAGCCTTGCGAAACTGCATTTTTAAGCGGAAGCTGTTCTAAAACTGAAGTTTCAGAACAGCTCTAATCATCACTAAAAGGCCATTAAGCCTTTCCCAAAATTGCAATTTTGGGAAAGCAGCCTTGATTTCGGCGGGAGAAGCGGCTGTGGTATGCTGGTATTGCCGTTTCTCCAGGAACCAGTCCCCAAAATAACCGTTTTTGGGAATTGAGTCTGTCCCAAAATTGCAATTTTGGGACAGCAACCTTGATTTTGAGTGGCTCCATTGTCCGTAAAGCAACAGGCGATAAAGGAGTGTACGTAGATATAGAAGTTAGAAAAATCCCAACAGGCGGGATAAATTCTACAAATTGAGGCTGTTCCAAAACTTCAGTTTTTGGAACAGCCTCATTAGATTAACAAACCAGGAGGATGGTTATGAAAAACAAGTGTGTGGCTGGGTGGTTTCTGTTGGTGCGGATTTTTGCTTTTGGGCAGGATGAAAGCGTATCTGTAGAGAGTCTAAAAGGAAAGTATAATTTCCAGTACGTAGTAGATACCGATTACGGCTTAAAACAATTTAAGGAAATCGGATTTGGCCTTATGACGTACGAAGAGGAAATGAAAACGCCGGTATTGCTCTGCGCGACCGAAAAAGGGAAAGTGATTTGTATATACGGCGCCATTTTAGGAGACAGCAAGAACAGGTATATAATGTATGATTTGGACGGAGACGGCATTCTTGAGTATAGAACGTCGACAAAAAATAATTATATACCCAATTGGATTCTTTTTAAGGCTAATAGCATAAAAAGAAACAATAACATAAAAGATTTTTTGCAGATATGCGATGCTATTTATGGAGAATTTAACCAGGAGGCTGGGCCAAACAAGCAAAAAATGGCCGAGAATTTGAAAGCATTAGCGGAAACAGTCGATAATCAAAAAGCAAATAATCGTGATATATACTATTCTTTGCTTGTTTACAATTTGTTTTCGAGCAACCCCGATATGGCGCTGAAAATTGTGTATACGCTGCAAAAATATGTGGCTAACAAAAATAAAGGCAATGTGCCGCTGCTGCTCTATTTGTATTTTGCCGAAACCCTGAATGCTATGGGAGACGAGGAAACGGCTTTGCAGGCATTCAAAGGATTAAAGCAGATGGACAGTAATTCAACAGTCGCGGATTACTATATAGCGCGAATAGAAGACAAGCTGGGTAAAACCGGAGAGAATATGAAAAAATTCAAACAAAAGCATCCGGATTTCTGGATGGCAAAATAGCACGTGTGCTGTAGACATTGAAACAAAAAAAACTGCCCCGAGAGGGGCAGTTTTTTTTGTTATTTGGATGCCGGTTCAACTGGACGATAAAAATGCTACATGCCGCCGCTGCCGAAGGCGCAGTTGGGGAATATGCAGTGGGGGCAGTCCAGGCACAGGCCGCCTGCGCCCATGCGGGTAAAAAAGGCGGCACCGAGTCGTTTGCCTGCCGCCAGCGCCGGCAGCACAATGTCGAAAATGGTCTTTTTGGCGTACATTACGCAGCCGGGGAGGCCGGCCAGCGCCGTGCCGTCTTCAAAGTACGAAAGCATGAACAGGGCACCGGGGAACACCGGCACACTGTGGCACACACATTCCGCGCCGCTCTGGCGAATCGCGCCGGGTGTTTTGTCGTCGGGATCGACGGCCATGCCGCCGGTGCACAGGATAAGTCCGGCGCGGCTGCCGGCTGCCGCGAGTGCTTCCTTTGCCTGTGTGATGGCCGCGCCAATTGCTGCGGCGCTGTCCTCGACGACAAAGCGTTTTAGTACCCGCATGCCGAATGGCTGCAGTTTTTCCCGCAACACCGGCGTAAAGCCATCTTTGACAAGGCCGCGCGCTACTTCGCTGCCGGTTATAACCAGGCACACATTGGCCTGGGTAAACGGAAGTACCGACAAAAGCGGCGAAGCGGCCAGTTCGCAGGCGGCGCGGAGTTTTTCTTCCGCGACAAACAGGGGTATTACTTTGACCGCGCCGAGTTTATCGCCTGCGCGGACGGCGCAGAGCGGCCGTCTGACGGCGACGGCCAGTTCTCCCAGCATGTTAATTGCGTTAATTGCGCCGGTGTGCGCGTCAAAGCAGCCGTCCGCTGTGGCAAACAACTCGACTTTCCCTTCGGACGGCTCGCCTGTGCGTACCGCCGCGCCTTTGCAGTGGCGGGCAAGGCGGGCGGCGGCGTGGGCCTCGTGGACTTGGCCGTCTACGGGCGCGGCGCTGACGGTCTCGACCAGGACGTGTTCCTTTCCCATAGATCGCAGTGTGGCCATGTCTTCCGCGCGGAGGACGTAGCCTTTTCTAAAACGCGCCTGTTTGCTTTCTCCGGGGATAATCTGTGTCAAGTCGTGGGAGAGTGCGCGGCCGGCTGCTTGTTCAATGGGGAGTGTTTCCATGTGTCCATTATGGGGAAACCGGGGTCGTCTCGCAAGCCGTCCGCCTGCGGCGACTCCTGCGCACAGGCTTCGGCGGGTGGGGCTTGTAGGTTTTTGTTGTTTGCGGCTGGGGGCAAGTGTGGCGTTTTTGCTGTGCAAACCAACTCAAGGCGCGCAGCGTCTTGCTTTTTACTTCTGCTACCTGATCCTGCCCCAAAAGTCGGTTATTTTCGGGACAGGCTCTTGGAGAAACGTCTTAACAGCCGTTTCTCCACTCAAAATCAAGGTTGCTGTCCCAAAATTGCAATTTTGGGACAGACTCACCTCTGCGGGCAAAAATGCGCCAAAATGCTGTATGTGGCCGGATTACGTTTTTGTCATGGGTAGTTTGAGGACTGCTTCTATAAATTGGTCTATCGCGCCGTCCATGACGGCTTGTATGTTGCCGGTTTCTACTTTTGTGCGGGTGTCTTTTACGAGTGTGTATGGCTGGAATACGTAGTTCCGAATTTGGTTGCTCCACGATATGTCTTTTTTTTCGGCGGCGAATTTTTCGTTTTCTTTTTCTTTTTCTTGTTTGTAGTGTTCGTAGAGCCGCGCTTTGAGCATACTCATTGCGGTCGCGCGGTTCATGGTCTGGCTGCGCTCGCTCTGGCAGGCGACGACTATGCCGGTTGGCAGGTGCGTAAACCGGACGGCGCTGTCGGTTTTGTTGACGTGCTGGCCGCCGGCGCCGCTGGAACGGTAGGTGTCTACGCGGAGGTCTTCGGGGCGTATTTCTACTTCGACCGAGTCGTCCAGTACCGGAAAGGCGTACACTGACGAAAAGCTGGTGTGGCGGCGGGCGTTGGCGTCGAATGGTGAGATGCGTACGAGGCGGTGTACGCCGGTTTCGCATTTGAGGGGGCCGTAGGCGTAGGGGCCGTTGACGCGGATGGTCGCCGACTTTAGGCCGCCTTCGGCTTCCAGCATGTCGACTTCTTCTACGCTAAAGCCGCGGCGTTCGGCCCAGCGGAGGTACATGCGGTAGAGCATACTGGCCCAGTCGTTGGCTTCGGTGCCGCCGGCGCCGGAATGTATGGTAAGGTAGCTGTCGTTTCCGTCTGCTGGTTCCGGCATCAACTCTATGACGTTCTGGTTGTTGTACGCTTCTGTGAGGGCCGCGAGTGTTCGTTCTATTTCCGGCGCTTCGCGTTCATCGCCGGCTTCCCGCGCCAACTCCAGGTGGGCGGCAAGGTCGTCGCTTTCGCGGCTTAACTGCATCCACGGGTCAAGGCGGCGCTTTAAGGCTTTTATTTCGGCAAGGATTTTTTCGGCGGTTTGCGCGTCGTTCCAGAAGTCTTCCCGCGCGCATTGTTCTTCGAGTTCGCGTTTCTTGTTCCAAAGGCCGGCGGCCTCAAAGACGCCCCCTTATTTCGTCAATGTTGCGTTTTAATTCGGCGACTGGCGGCGGTAGTTCCTGTAATAACATGGTTGTTTCCGCTGCTATTCTTCGTAATCGTCGGGGATGTCGACGTTGTGGTAGACGTTTTGAACGTCGTCGTTGGCTTCCAGCCTTTCAACGAGCCGAAGTAGTTTTCCTGTCGCGTCTTTGTCCAGGCTGACGGGCGCTTCGGGTATCATGCTGATTTCGGCGCTGGTTGTCGCAAAATTGGCCGCTTCCAGCGCTTTGGCGACGGCTTCAAAATCCGCTGGGTCGGCGCTTACTTCTATAACGCCGTCGCTGGCGCTTATGTCTTCCGCGCCGGCATCCA
>JAITGR010000002.1 GCA_031280455.1 Spirochaetaceae bacterium | reverse complement strand
GCCGGCAAATGACGACAACAGCGGCGTGAGTTTTGCCTGTATTGTCTGCGGCGTGTCTATTTGTTCGGCGGGCGCGGGCAGTGTTATTTGCAGCGAGCCTTGCCCGTTGCGGCGCGCGGGTAGGATGATGTTTATGTAGCCGTTCACGTTTTCTTTGACGATTTCTTCAACAGTAAACAAAAATTTTTCTGTGCGTTCTATCGGCGTACCTTGCGGCAGTGTAACGTTGAGCGTAACAGAATCGTCGGTGCGGGTGCGAAAATACATGTTCATGCCGATGCTGTCTGCCTGCAAGACTGAAAACGCGAATACTGCCAGCACGAGTGTCAGGACAAGGGCGCGGTGTGCCAGGCAAAAGTCGAGGGCGCGGCTGTAGGCGTTTTCCAGGGCGGCAAACGCGGCGTCCATGCGCCGGTCGATGGCCGCCCGCAGGTGATTTTTGAGCGGTTTTTGTCTGCGGGTTTCGATTTTGAGGATGGGGCCGGCGAGGGCGGGTACGGCGGTGAGCGCGACGACGAGCGACACGACGAGCGAGATTATCACGGTGAATATCAAATCGCTAAAGAGTTGTCCCATCATTTCAAGGTCGTTTTTGTAGATGACGAGCGGCAAAAATACGCAGAGTGTTGTCGCGGTGGACGCGACTATGGGGCGAAACATTTCGTTGGAGCCGAGTATTGCCGCGATTGCCGGTTTCGACCCGCGCAGACGGTAGCTGTGTATGTTGTCCAGGATTACGATTGACGCATCGACGGTCATGCCGAGTGCCATGATAAGGCCGGTCATGGTGAGGAGGTTCAGGGTAAAGCCGAAGATGGCCATGCACATTAGTGTAAGCAATATTGATACAGGTATAGATATGCCTATTATGAGCGTACTTTTTATATTGCGCAGGAATATGAATATAATCAGCATACATAAGACGGCGCCCTGGAGTGCGTTGGAATATACCTGGTTTAGGGTGGCGTTTATCATGGTGGTGTTGTCTTGCAATACTGAAAGGGTTATGCCGCGCGGCAGGTTACGGTTGATGCCGTCCAGCGCGGCGCGTACGCGCTTGGATACTTGTACCTGGTTGCTGTCGCTTTCGGCTTGTACTTGTATGTACACGCCGTTTTGGCCGTTTATGGATACGCGCGCGGCGTTGTCGTTGTACGCGACGGCGACGTCCGCGATGTCTTCCAGCCGTGTAAGCTGCGCGCGGGCGGGGCTGGAGGCAGCCGCGGGTATTTGCGTTGTCTTAACGACGAGCCGTTTTATCTGGCCGATTGTCCGCAGCTCCTGCTGGGTTAAAAGTTGATATTCCCGCGTCCCGCGTAACAGGCTGCCGCCTGACTGCAGTACGTTCTGGCCGCGCAGGGCGTTGGTTACGTCGCTTAATGTTAAACCGAGCGCGGCCAGGCGGTTTAAGGAGACGGCGACGCGGACTATCTGGGTGGTGCCGCCGGTTACGTCCGCCGACGCGACGCCGTCCAGACGTTCAATTTCGGCCTGTATTTCGTCCTCGGCAAAAATGCGGAGTTCGTCCGGCGGGTAATTGCCGCGCACGACCAGGCGCATAACCGGCGCGGCGGATATGTCGAAGCGGCGGACGACGGGCGAGCTTGTGCCGTCCGGCAGTGCGTTTATCAGCCGGTTTACCAGTGCTTGCGCGTCGGCGACGGCTTCTTCCATA
Source organism: Spirochaetaceae bacterium (assembly GCA_031280455.1). Next base: position 3,428 of record JAITGR010000002.1, on the reverse strand, counting down.
TTGGTGCCGTACGCAAAGGTAAGGCGGATATTGCTCGACTCGAAGCCGGAGTTCGAGGTCATTTCGACCAGGTTTTTGGAGGCCGCGAGCGCTTTTTCCAGAGGGCGCGTAACGTTCTGCTCCACGTCTGCCGGGCCCGCGCCGGAAAGGTTTGTCCACACCGAAAGCACAGGCTGGGCGACCGACGGGTAAAGATCGACGGCGATTTTGGGCAAGAGTGTAACGGCTATGCCCAGCGCCAGCGCGTACAGGACTATGACCGTAACAGGACGGGTAACAGAATAGCGGGTAATTTTCATTCTTTCTTTGTACTTCTTTCGTTACTAAAACACCGCGCGCGGGTGTAAGGATACAATGCGCCGCCAGAGGCGGACGGGGTAATGCAATTCGGGCGCTTGACAAAAAAACGCGGCGTTGTTATTTTATCATGTATCAAGGGAGGATATGTAAAAATGCAAAAGAATGGGAATAAATATAGGCTTACCCGCGACACGTTGTCGCTGGATGCGTTGATGGAAAACGGCGATTCGCCGCTTTTGGACGGCTTTGGGTGTAGTAAACCGGATCTTGTTGAAGATGAGGTGTTTCGTAGTTTATGTATAAAAGAACTACATGCCGGTCTTGCGCTTTTGCCTAAAGCTCAGCGGGAAGTGCTGGATATGATATTTGGTCTGGGGGGGTGCGATAAACGCTCGCTCCAGGAAATCGCGTGGAAGTTCGGCGAAAACAGCACTTGGGTCATGCTTACAGCCCGCCATGCGCTCGACCACTTGCGCACGGTTCTTGGCCGGCGGCTGGAAGGCTATCTCGGTATAGCCGCGTAACCTGCGATCACGCGCCCGTGCGCTCCGACTCCCGCCTTATTTTAGTCGGCTCCTCCGGCAGAAACACCGGAAAAACACACCTTGCCACCGCTATTATCGCGCACTGCGCGCAAAAAACAGCCGTGTACGCGCTGAAAGTAACCAGCGTCCAGGCACGGGGCGCGCCCTGCCCGCGGGGGGGCGACGGCTGCGGCGCGTGCGCGCTCGACGGCGACTTTCTCCTTCAGCAGGAAATACCCGTGCGCTCCGGCGCTTCCCTCGGCACAAAAGACACCCAGCGTATGCTCGCCGCCGGAGCGGCTGAATCGTGGTGGCTGCGCTCGCTGCGCGACGCCCTGGATGACGGGTACCGGCACTTTGCCGCCCGAGTGCCGCCGGACGCGGTAATCGTCGCCGAATCGAACAGTCTGCGCCAGGTGGTAGAGCCGGCGTTTTTTGTCATGGTCGACAACGCCGCCGCCGCGCCCAAAGCGTCCGCGCGGGAAGTCGCCGCCGCCGCCGGCCTTACGCTGCGCTTCCCGTACAGCGACGCGGCGCTCGCCCAGGCTGTTGCCGCCGCGTATGGCTCACTGCTACAATAGCGGCGATGACATTAGAGGAAAAATACGCCGCCCTTATCGCCGCCATAGCCGCAACGCGGCGCGCTGCCGTCGCGTTTTCGGGCGGTGTGGACAGCTCGCTCCTCTGCCACGCGGCGGTACGGGCGCTGGGCGCGGACGCGCTGGCGATTACGCTGGTGTCGCCCATGCTCGCCCGCAGCGAACTGGAGTGGGCGCGGCGGGTCGCGCGGCACACCGGCATTCACCACATCCTGCTGGAAGATGCAACAATAGAAAACGAAGTTGCGCAGAACACCAAAGACCGGTGCTACTACTGCAAAAAAATTGAATTCGGCGCGATTATCAAAAAGGCACGGGAAACCGGCGCAGAGACCGTTTTGGACGGCTCCAACGCCGACGACGAGCGCGACTACCGCCCGGGATTGCGCGCCGTCGCCGAGCTGGCTATCCGCAGCCCCTTGCGGGAACTGCGCTTTTCCAAAGCCGAAATACGCGAACTTTCCATGCGGGAAGGGCTGCCGACCTGGGACAAGCCCGCCCACGCCTGCCTCGCGTCCCGCTTCCCCTACGGCGAGCGCATCGATGCCGAAAAATTACATCAGGTTGAAGCGGCGGAAGCCGTCCTGCGCGAAGCGGGCTTTGTCAATTTCCGCGTCCGCTACCACGGAAACATCGCGCGCCTGGAAGTTGCGCCGGACGAGCGCCGCCGCTTTTTTGACGAAGCCGTCCTCGACCAGATAGCCGGACGGATACGGCAGTGCGGGTTTTTGTACGTGGCGTTCGAGCTTTCGGGCTACCGGATGGGCAGTCTGAACGCGGCATTAGGGAGCGGCGCATGAAAACCCTGCACTTCGACTGCTGTGCCGGCATAAGCGGCGACATGACCCTCGGCGCGCTCGTCGACCTGGGCGTGGATCCCGCGGCGCTCATTGCCGAGTTGCGCGCGCTTGGTCTGGACGGCTGGCATCTGGAATTTACGCGAGACGAGCGTTGCGGCATCTACGGCACACGCGCCGTGGTACATCTGGAAGACGGCGGCACCTGTACCACAGGCAGCCACGAACACCGCGCCTGGCGCGAAATCCGCGCGCTGCTGGCCGCGTCCGGCTTGCGGGGCGGGGCGAAGGAGCGTGCGCTCGCCATATTCGAGCGCCTGGCCTGTGCCGAAGCCGCCGTGCACGGCTGCGCGCCGGAGGATGTGTGCTTTCACGAAGTCGGCGCGCTCGACTCCATCATCGACATTGCCGGCGCGGCCGTATGCCTCGACCTGCTTGCCCCCGATGCCATTACCGCAAGCCGCGTGGAGCTGGGCGGCGGCTTTGTCCGCTGCGCCCACGGCACGCTGCCGGTTCCCGCGCCGGCGGTGATCAAGCTCTGTGAACACATGCCGGTTTCCACGGGCGGCTTTGACAAAGAAATGACAACGCCGACCGGCGCGGCTATTTTGGCGGCTTCCGTGGACGAATTTACCGAAGCGGCCTCGTTTACGGCGCTTAAAACAGCCTACGGCATAGGCGAGCGGGTTTTTGACAAACCGAACTTGCTGCAGGTCTCCTGGCGGAGTACCGCCATGCGTACCGCCATGCGGAATACCGCAATGCGGAATACCGCCGAGAGCGGCTGTGCGGCGGACGGCCGCTGGCGCGAGGAAGCGCTTTTTGTCATTGAAACGAACATTGACGACATGACTGGCGAGGAGCTCGCGTTTCTTATGGAGCGGCTTTTTGAAAGCGGCGCGCTGGACGTAACGCTGACGCCCTGCATTATGAAAAAGGGGCGTCCGGCGACGACGGTATCCGCGCTCACTGGCGGCGCGGCGGTGGACGCGCTGGCTGCCGCTTTGTTCGGTCTGTCATCGGCGCTGGGTGTCAAGGTGTTTGAAGTGCGCCGCCTCAGTCTGGAACGGCAGCTTGAGGCTGTGGAAACCGCGCTGGGGACGGTGCGGGTCAAAACGGCACCCACGGCGGCGCGGCACAAGATTGAGTTTGAAGACCGCGCCGCGCTCGCGCGTTCCAGGGGGATTTCGCTGGAAGCGGCGCGGCTG
>JAITGR010000161.1 GCA_031280455.1 Spirochaetaceae bacterium | reverse complement strand
ACGTGAAGAACGAGCGTCTGCGCGGTATCTACCTTGCCGACGAAGCCTACCAGCACAAGAGCGTGGAACAGAACCCCGTGATGAAGCAGTGGCACGACCGTCTGGGCGGTCAGCACGCCGAACACGAGCACTGGCACACGCACTACGCCGGCCACGGCAGTCATTAAGCGCCTGTCGCCGAAAAAAGCCGCCCGAAAGGGCGGCTTTTTTTGTGGGGGCGGGGATGCACGGCCTCGCGGCGGCATTCTGAAATCTGAAATCTGAAACAAGCATTGACAGTTTCCGCCGCTTCGCAATTATGGGGTTAGACAACCGAGCCTGTTGCAAAAGTCGGTTGCTTTTGCAACAGGCTCTTGCAGTTTCTCATGCTAAAGCCTGCGGACTACAGTCCGACGAAACATGCGTTTTTAAGAGGTTGCTGTCGCAAAACTGGAGTTTTGCAACAGCCTCAACCTTCCTGATTTTTGCGGCGAAAAGCGGCCCCATGCCGTTGCAGACATCCGGCAGAATAAGACGGCCGGTTGCTGTTGGTTCGCCGGCGGGAGGGCTTGGTTCCAGCCAGCCGCCGCCTGTGAACGTGCAGGCTTCGATTTTTGCCGCCGCGCCGTATTTTTCCAGCAGCCGCGCAACCACGCCGTCGTTTTCCGCCGGATTGAGCGCACAGGTAACGTACAGAATAGTCCCGCCGGCTTTTACCAGCAAAAACGCGGCGGACAGCAGCGCCCATTGCCGGCGGGCCAACGCTGCGGGCCGCGCCGGCGACCAGCGGCCAAGCTGCGTGGCACAGGCCAAGACATGCCGCTCGCTGGAACACGGCGCGTCCAGCAGAATCGCGTCAAAGCGAGCGCGTTCGTTTTTTTTGCCGGCCAGCGCCGCCGCGTCAAAACCGCTTACCCGCACCTGCCGCCGCGCATCCTCCGCAAGATGCTCATCGAGCACACCGGAAAGCCGGCGGCGGCGCTCCGGCGACAATTCGTTGGCGACCAGGTGCGCGCCGCCCCCCATGCGGCCAGCCAAAACCAGCGTTTTTCCGCCAGGGGCGGCGCAGGCGTCAAGAATGAGCGGCGGCGCGCCGGACGCAGCCAGCGGCAACTCGCACGCAGCCAGCGCGGAAGCACGATCGAGCCTGTACGGTTTTTTGAGCGCGCGCGAGTACGCATACCGCGGCCGTTCGGCACACAACGCCGCCCGCAGCACCGCCCAGCGCTCCCCCCAGATAGCGCGGTAGTACCCGTCAAAATCCGCCTTTTCCTTTTTAATACAAATGTTCAATTAAAAACTTTCTATAAACAGAGCTTGTTGCAAAACTGAAGTTTTGCAACAACCTCTTCCTTCACGGTTGAGCATGTCCCAAAAATCGGTTATTTTCGGGACATGCTCTTGGAGAAACGGCTGTTAAGCCGTTTACGGCCCCGCCTGGGGGCGGGCGCTCTGGTGGATTGCCATGCCCTCCAGGGTAAAGGCCGTGCCGGTGGCGGCAACGCGCGCCAGCACTTCCAGCGGTCGTTCGGCGCTGATATTCTGCGCGCTGGCAAAAACGACGGGGGCCAGGCCTTCGATGTTCCGGCGCGTGTCGTAGCCGACCAGCAGGTCAAACCTGGTCGTTGCGGCTTCGGCGACAATGTTGGCGGCCACGCCTTTCCAGCGCACGGTGCAGCCGTCGTACAGCGGCGGGTCGGCGAAGACATCGCTGTAGGTGTAGTTGTCTTTGAGCGTGGCAAAGTCGCCGGGTTCCAGGTAGCCGGCCAAAAGGCGCGCCTTGTTTTTGATGCCGTCCGCAGCATTGGACAGCAATATACGGTTGATTTCCCGCCGCGCGGCATCGTCGCGGTGGTCGTTAAACAGCGCGCGCGCTTTGTCGTAGGCGGCAAAAACCTCCCGCTCGCTGAGCACGTAGCGCCACACGCCGCTTTCGGCGAGCGCCCGCGCTCGCTCGCTCGCTTCCAGGGCGCTCTGCGCGTATCCCGCGCGGGGGGGGCGGGCGCGGCCTGGTTGTGCCGGCGGCCAGCCGAAGGTCAGGTACAGCGCGCCGCACAAAGCCACCGCGCCGGCTGCCGCCGCAATAACGGGCAGCGCGGCGCGGCGCGCGGGGGGGCGCGGAAAGGGCGGGAACAGGCGCTTGATTCTGGACGACGCGGCCCAGTCGCTTAACGCGCCGCTCGCACCGTATTTTTTAAGCACGGCAAGGGCGCGGGCTGCTATTTTATTTTTGGGTTCGCTTTCCAAAACCCGCAGGTAATAATTTATCGCACGGCTTGTTTCGCCGCGCTTTACATTGAGCAGCGCCAGCAGCAGCAAAACGTTTGTTTCGTTTTCTTTTATATCATACGCGCTTTTTATATATTCGCGCGCTGAGCCGGTGTCCCCCGCGTGCAGGCTGGCGAGGGCGAGGGTATAGTAAAACAGCCAACTGTCGCGGTACTGGAGAATATTCGGCACCAAAAGCGATACCGCTTTGCTGTATCTGCCCGCGCGCGCGTACCGGAGGGATTTAGTTAATGCGTTGTCCAGTTTCATATATACATACCGTATACATACCGCACTAGTACATTGAACCGTATGGGTAGCGGAATTTTAGCTGCTGCAAAACATTTTCCATGCCGCGCAGCTCTTCCTCCGTTACCGGCGTTCCCTTAAATATATATTCGTCAACCTTGCCGACCAGCGCGCGCAGGGTTTGTATATCAACACGGATAGGCCCTATGGGCAGCATCACGCTGCCCTGGGGGATACCGCGTGTCTGGCTCTGCGCCTGCGCGACGTTCTGGTTTACCTGCGGCACCTGCGGCGCGGACGGCAGCTCCGGCGGGCCTGCGGCGGCGGCGGCATCCGGCACCAGCAGCGCCTGCTGCGCGGTAACCATGCCGACTTTGTTGTAATCAAAACCGTACAAATCTTCGGCGGCAAGCAGAACCGTCATCTGCCGTTTTTGCCAGCGTTCCAGCCTGCCTACATCCATAAAATAGCACACAGCCGAATCTTTTACCGAAAGCGGCAGCGAACTAAAGTTACGACCGGGAACGTAGTCGGGCTTCCAGCGCGCTTCGTTAAGCCGCTTCCAGTTGGCAAAGTAGATAAAATCCGGCGACTCCAGGCCGCTGACAAACACGCTGCCCATAAATCCGTAGCGGTTGTTTTTGGAAACCCACCACTGGTCGGATGTTGTCCGGTCTATGATAAGTTCTGTTTCGATAGGGCGCAAATCCGTGCGGAAATTC
>JAITGR010000133.1 GCA_031280455.1 Spirochaetaceae bacterium | reverse complement strand
GGACAGTACAGTTGGCGCAAAGGCGGGGAGGCGCACGCCTGGAACCCCGAAACGATACACCTGCTGCAGTGGGCGGCGCGAACGGCGGACTTTGCAAAGTTCAAACAGTTTACGGCGGCCTGCGATGAGCTTAACCGGAGCCCGCATGTGATTCGGGGCCTTTTCGACTTTAAACCGGCGGCGGCGGCAATCGACATTTCTGAGGTGGAGAGCGCCGCCGAAATAATGAAGCGCTTTACCACCGGCGCGATGTCCTTTGGCTCAATCTCGAAGGAAGCGCACGAGACCATCGCGGCGGCGCTCAACTCGATACAGGGGCGCTCCAATTCGGGGGAGGGCGGCGAAGACCCCGCGCGCTTTGCGGCGCGGCCTGACGGGAGTTGGACGCGCTCGGGCATTAAGCAGGTGGCGAGCGCCCGCTTTGGCGTAACGAGCGAATACCTGGCAAACTGCGTGGAACTGCAAATTAAAATGGCGCAGGGGGCCAAGCCGGGGGAGGGCGGCCAGCTTCCCGGCCACAAGGTAGACGGCGAAATTGGCCGCGTCCGGCACGCGACGCCGGGGGTTACGCTGATTAGCCCGCCGCCCCACCACGACATCTATTCTATAGAAGATTTGGCGCAGCTCATATTCGACCTTAAAAACGCCAACCCAGAGGCGCGTATCAGCGTTAAGCTGGTAAGCGAGGCCGGCGTGGGCACTGTCGCGGCGGGTGTGGCCAAGGCGCTGGCGGACAACATCCTCATTTCAGGTTACGACGGCGGTACCGGCGCGAGTCCCCAGTCCAGCATTCGCCACGCCGGCATTCCCTGGGAGTTGGGGCTGTCCGAAACGCACCAAACCCTCGTACGCAACGGCCTTCGCAGCCGCGTCCGCCTGCAAACGGACGGCCAGCTCAAAACTGGCCGCGACATCGTGATAGGCGGCATGTTGGGCGCTGAGGAGTTCGGCTTCGGCACCGCCGCGCTGGTGGTGCTCGGCTGCGTGATGATGCGCAAATGCCACGAAAACACCGGCCCCATGGGGGTCGCCACGCAAGACCCGGAACTGCGCCGCCGTTTCGCCGGCAAAAGCGAGCACCTCATCACCTTTTTCCGCTTCCTCGCCGAAGAAGTGCGCGAGATTATGGCCGGCCTGGGCATACGCACCTTCAACGACCTTGTAGGTCGCAGCGATTTGCTCGTCCAGCGCCCCTCGCCTGAGCAAAAGAGCGCCGGGGTCGATTTGTTATCGGTTATCGGTTGTCAGTTGTCAGAGGGTTTGAGCCGAGATACGCTGCCTGGCGCAGACGGCAGCGTTAGCCCCGATATATCGAACACAAAACCGGTAACTGACAAGTTGTCAGTTGTCAGTTGTCAGTTGTCAGAGGGTTCGAGCCGAGATGCGTTGCCTAGCGCAGACGGCAGCGTTAGCCCCGATATATCGAACACAAAACCGGTAACTGACAACCGGCAACTGACAACTGAACCACGGTACTGCACAACGGAGCAGGCGCATAAGCTGGACGAGGTTATCGACCGCTGCCTTATCGAAAAATGCCGCCCCGCGCTTGACGAAAAAAAGCCGGTCAACATAAAGCTGGCAGTGCGCAATACCGACCGCGCCGTGGGGACTATGCTTTCGTACGAGGTGTCCAGGCGGTACGGCGGGGCGGGGCTGCCGGAGGATGTGATTCACGTTGACTGGCATGGCTCGGCGGGGCAGAGTTTTGGCGCGTTTCTGGCGCCCGGCATTAGTTTTAGGCTTGCCGGTGATTGCAACGACTATCTGGGTAAGGGGCTTTCCGGCGGCTCTATCGCCGTGTTTCCGCCGCCCGGCTCCACGTTCAAGAGTTACGAAAACATCATCGCGGGGAACACGGCGCTGTACGGCGCGACCTCTGGCGAGGTGTTTGTCGCCGGTGTTGCCGGCGAGCGGTTCTGTGTGCGCAATTCCGGCGCGGCGGCTGTTGTGGAGGGGGCGGGCGACCACTGCGCCGAGTACATGACCGGCGGCAGGCTTGTGGTGCTGGGCGCGGTGGGGCGCAACTTTGCGGCGGGTATGTCCGGCGGCATTGCCTACGTTCTTGACCGTGCGGGCACTTTTGAATACTTCCTTAACGCGGGCATGGTCGAGCTGGAAAAGCTGGACGACGAGCGCGAGGCGGCGTTTGTCGAAAACCTTGTGCGCCGGCATGTGCAGCACACGTTCTCCGACTATGCCGCCGCTATTCTGGACAACTGGGCCGAGGAGCGCCGCTTCTTTGTTAAGGTAATCCCCGCCGAATACAAAAAGGCGCTGCTGGCGCGCAAGTAGAGGGCGCGCGGGTTAGGGCTGCGCGACAGGGAGCGGCGGCACAGCCATTGCCGCGCGTTCCAGTTCCCGCCGCAGCATGTCGCGGCGCTGGATAAACGGCCCCTGAACATTCGGGTCTATTTCGGGAACAGTGTTAGTCAAAAGCTCATCAAGCTCCCAGGCTTCTTTTTCGGTCATATCAGACATATCTGCTTTCCTCCACATACGGGTAAAATTCTTTTCTGCACTTCATGGCATGAAAAACATTATAACTTCCATCATTTCTGATGTTATACATTAACTCTAATAAATACCATTTTTGATCAAATCCTATGAGCAAATATTTGTTGGCATACTGGGGAAGCAATCCATCAAAAACGACTGTTTCCAGCGCCCGCCAAATGTCTTCTTTGGTAACGCCAT
>JAITGR010000129.1 GCA_031280455.1 Spirochaetaceae bacterium | reverse complement strand
CATAAAATACCGTTGATAGACGGCGGCGAGGGCGGTGAGGAGTTTCAATGCGCCCAGGCGCTGGACGCTGAACCGCACGTGCGGTTTTGGCTGCGTAATGTTGCCCGCCACGCCGCGTCTTTCCGGCTTCCCACTTCAACAGATTTCTTCTACCCGGACTTTATCGCCATGCTCAATGACGGCCGCACTCTCGTTGTCGAATACAAAGGCGCGTATCTTGCCGAAACGCCCGACACCAAAGAAAAAGTCAACATTGCTGATATATGGGCAAAACTTTCAAAAGGCAAAGCGCTGTTTTTGCTTGCAAGCATCACTCGGGGCGGCGCGTCCTTGGAGCAACAGATTAGGGAAAAAATAGCAGGTAATCAATAGCCTTATTCCAAAACCCGGTTGGTTTTGGAACAAGGCTATTGAATGTGTGCGTGATCAAAATCAAGGCGAGCGCACTATACACAAGACAAAACTCAGCAGATGTAAAATAAACCACGGAAGGCACGGAAACCACGCGGAAAGAGACCGCAATTCCGTGGCTTTTCCGCGTTTTTCCGTGGTTTGTTTTAGGCGAAAGCAGTGCTTCCTTAACCCGCCGCGTGCTGCTTGCCGCGGGCGTTCATAAGCAGCATCTGCAGCCGGTTTTCGATATTGGCAAAACTTAAATCCGGCTCGTAGTCCAGCGGCAAAATCTGAATGTCGGGGTACAGCTCTTTTATGCGCTTTATAACGCCGCGCCCGCAGATGTGATTGGGCAGGCAGCCAAACGGCTGCAGAATCACAAACGACTTTACCCCCTGCTTCGCGTGATGAATAATGTCTGCCGGAATCAAAAATGATTCGCCTGACATAATTGAATGATGCATAATCGGGTCGCTTAACTCGCCAAGCTGGGGCAGATGCGGCGCGCTTTCAAAAAGCGGATGTTCCTTTGCGATGGCTTCCATGGTGTCAATCGCTTTGTCAAAAAATTTTTCGCCCAAAACGCCGAACAGCGTGTCAAATAGCGAATGGCGCACCTTAAAATCTTTCAGTTCAGAAACATAGTGCATTATGTACAGCTGCCGGTATATGTTGTACATACGCGGCAGAATTACTTCCATGTTATTATCTTCCAGATACTTTTCTATATTGTAATTAGAGCCGGTGTGATACACAAGAAAATATTCACCCAAAATTACAACCTGATGCCGGGGCGCGGAACGGTCGTAGCGTATGGCGCACACCGCTTTAACCGCCCTGCGGTACGCGATAAGCGAAGACGGAATACCCCCCTGGGCAAGCGCGTCCGTTATAGCGGCAATCGCCTGCTCCACAACGCGGTTTGTCTCGCCCTTCACCTTTTCGTACGGACGGATTTTGCGGCGCAGTTCCTCCAGCATTTCAATTTCGACCATGCCCCAGGCGGTATTGGCCAGCGTAACCAGATTAAAATGCAGCGCCGGATGAATGTTTTTTAAGTCGTATAAATCGGTAGACACCACAGGAACATCCGCAAAACCGGCGGCGTCCAGCGCCTTGCGGGTAAGCACAATGTAGTTTGTAAGCCGGCAGTCGCACATGATTTTACCCACGCCAATAGCGACCTCCTCCGGCTTGTACTTGCCGCTTTTAAGCGCCGCAAGCGATTCGCCTATGACAACCTGCGCCGGAAAACAAATGTCGTTGTGCACATACTTTTTGCCAAGCTCTATCGCCTCCAGCCCGCCCATAGGCATAGGCTCCGCGCGAAACCCCAGCGTTTTAACACTGGCGCTAATCAGATAGCTAAACGCGCGGCTTACATTGGGAATAAGCACAATACGGTTCTTTTCTTTGTAGGTAAACTTAACCGGATACGGGTCGCCCAGCGGCCGCGCGTCCCGCGTCCCGCCCGCGCGCCGTATGTTTACCGTTTCTATAAACGAGCGCACGCGGATACGCAGCGGGCCGGCGACATCGCTTTCGTCAAGTTTGAGCACAAGCGGCGCTTTGCCGGACATCTCGTTTAAAATCCGCGCGGTCTCATCCGTGTACAGCGCGTCATGCCCGCAGCCAAAACTGTAAATCTGGACATACTCCAGCGCCGGATTTTCCGCCGTGATAATAGCGCCGGCAAGAAGCTGCGCGTGATTACTGTTGTTAATGTCCAGCCGCGTCTTGCGCAGCCGCATCGTATGCACACCCGGCAGCGCGTCCACCGTTAAAACAGGAATCCCCACGCTGGTAAAGAAGCGCGACAAATTGTGATTTACCAGCCCATCGTACTGATAATGCCTGCCGGCCAGCACCACGGCGTACTTCCCCTCCGCTTCCACCTGCGCGATAATGCGGCGGGCGGCGCTTTCAAGCGCGGTAGTAAACGAATCGAGCGCGTCGTCCGCCTGCGCGATAGCCGCCTGCGTGTATTTTTCCGGTATGTTAAACACATCGCGCATATATTTACACAACTGATAATTCCTGTCGCGCATGCTAAACCAGTGAAAAAGCGGGCTGTCCAGCGCCACGCCGTGCTTTACTTCGGGATTGTCCGAAAACTTAACCACCAGCGGATAGCTTTTGAGCACAGGACAGGTGAATGTGCTGAATTTTTCGGCATTGGCCGGCGGCAGCCGGTTGAGCTGCGGAAAAAATATGCGGTCAACTTTCATGTCCAGCAAAGCCTGAATGTGCCCGTGAACCAACTTGGCGGGAAAACACACCGTATCGGACGCGACGTACTGCAGGCCGCGCTCGAACAGGCGGCGCCCGCTTTTGGGAGAGACGACCGTCTTAAAACCCAGCGCCGCGAAAAACACCCGCCAGAACGGCAGCGTGCGCCAAAAATCGAGCGCGCGCGGCAGCCCTATGGTAATCGCCTTGGCGCTTTGCAGCGGCGAAAAAGGATACTCCTTAAACAGCAGCTCCTCGCGTATCTTTACCATGTCCGGCACCGCGTCCATACGCGCCGTAATGGTTTTCGCCGCCGCCCGCACCTGCGGGTCTTCGGCGTCGCCGGTCAACTCGCCGCGCTCGCAGCGATTCCCCGTAACCCAGGTAAACCCGTTGGAAAACCGCACCAGCGTCCGGTTGCAGTTATTGCCGCAAAAATGACACAACAGGTTCGCCTCCTGCGTGTACGAAAAATCCCGCATGGCGGCCAGGCCGATAAAGCGCGTCGCGCCCGCCGGCCCGTGCGGCGACGTGTAGCCGTGCGCTTCAATCTCCCGCTTGGTCAAAAGCGCGATGCCGATAGCCCCCATTTCGCCCGGAAACGGCGCCCGCACCACCGGCTTACCCAGATACTGCTCCAGCGCCCGCAGCACCGCGTCGTTTTTGAACGTCCCGCCCTGCACGACAATTTTGCCGCCAAGCTCATCGATATTTGAAATACGCACCACTTTGGTAAACACATTTTCAATAATGGAACGGCACAAACCCGCCATAATGTCTTCCGGCCGCTTGCCGTTTTTCTGTTCGGTAATAATCGTGCTGTTCATAAACACCGTACAGCGGCTCCCCAGCGACGCGGGATTTTGCGAGCTGAACGCGGCTTCCGCAATCTTGCCGACGGAAATCCCCAGCGTAGAGGCGAAGTTCTCCAAAAAAGACCCGCAGCCGGACGA
>JAITGR010000050.1 GCA_031280455.1 Spirochaetaceae bacterium | reverse complement strand
GACATCACCATAGCGGAAGCGGAAGCAAGCATGGCAATGTCCATCGCGCGAACCATCCTCAACCGCCTAACCCAGGCGTGGCGGGACATTATTAACACCCGGTAAGCGCTCAGTTTTCGCTTCAATTTAGCGCTGCCGCCATCGGCAGAAACCCTTAGGGAGGGGAATTATGGATTTTACAAAAATACTCGGACAAATAAAATCATTGTGGGGAAAATGGACACTCGTCCAAAAACTCGGACTCGGCGGCGCGATACTCGTTATCATCATCGCCGTCGCCGCCCTCGTCGGCGTTTCAGCAACACCCAGCCTGGTACCAGTCATCGACTCGCCAATCACCAACGAAGAAGCGCTGGCGAACATCGTAACCCGCATCAACGAAGAAGGCGTCAAAGCGCAAGTAAACGCCAACGGCGTCGTTCTGGTCGCGGACGAAAAAACGGCGCGTAAAATGCGCGGCATCCTCATCCGCGAAGACTTGGTACCCAAAGGCACCGACCCGTGGGCAATCTTCGACCGCGACCGCTGGACCATCACCAACTTTGAGCGGGATGTCAACCTGCAGCGCTCCATCACAACCATGGTAACCAATCACATCAAAGCGCTGGACGAAGTGGACAACGCGCACGTTACCCTCGTTATGCCCAAAGACACGCTGTTCAGCGCCGACCAGAATCCGGTCAGCGCCAGTGTCGTCATCACCCCCAGAATCGGCAGCGACATTACAACGAACCGCAAGAAAATCGAAGGCATTCAAAAACTGATTAAGCTCGCGGTGGAAGGACTTAAGGACGAAAACATCGTCATAACCGACCACAGCGGCAATGTTTTAAACGATTTTGACGGCATGAAGGAAATAGACCGGCTGGCGCGGGTGGAACGGGAAATCAAAATCGTGCGCGATACGGAATCAAAGTACCGCGCCGATATTCTGAAGGCGCTGCAACTCAATTTTACGACCGACCGTGTGCGCGATTTGAACATTAAAATCGATATGGACATGTCGCAGAAAACATCGGAGCGCAACACGATAACGCCGATTATCCTAAAACCGCGTACGCCCGGCCTCGCGTATGACGACAGCCAATTTGTGCCGTCCCTCACGCTTTCGGAATCGACCAGCGAGACCAAGTGGGAGGGGACGGGTTTCAATCCTGAAGGGCCTGCCGGTGTTGAGGGGCAGACGCCGCCGGCGTACAAGGATATGTCGAATTTGTTCGGCAAGGTTTCGCAGACAACGCGCACACACAACGAAGAATTCAACAAGGAGCAAACCAGCGAAATCCGCAGCCCCACTATCGACCGTGTAACGGTGTCGGTGAACATCGACGGCACCTGGGCGCGCAAGTATGACGAAAAGGGGCGGCTTGTTTTTGCGCCGGACGGCAAGGTCGAGCGCATTTACACGCCGCTTTCACCCGAAGATATAGCCAAAGCGACGGCGCTGGTCGAAGGCGCGATTGGGTACGATGCGGCGCGCAAAGACATTGTGCGGGTGCAGAACATTGCGATAGACCGCACCGAGCAGTTTGCGCAAGAAGATGCCGCCCTTGCCCGCGAGCGGCAGATTCAGATAACGATTATCGCGTCGCTTATCGGTATCGCGGTGCTGCTGGTCGGCTTTGTTATTTTTCAGATTATCGCGCGGGCGCGGGAACAGGCCCGCAGGCGGCGCGAAGAAGAACTTGCGCGGCAGCATCAGCTTATGCGCGAAAGTGCGCTGCTGGAGGCAGAAAAAGAGGGCGAGACTATTTCTATGTCTGTCGAAGACCAGGCGCGTATGGAGCTTGCCGAAAAAGCGATTGCCTTGGCGCGTGAACATCCGCAGGATGTCTCCCAGCTTATCCGCACCTGGCTTATGGAGGAATGAGCAAATTCCAAAAATCGGTTATTTTTGGAATTTGCTCTTGGAGAAGTGCTGACGCGCTTCTCCGCCTGAAATTAGAGGCTGAGAATATATGAAACTACCGGAACTTCTTGCGCCGGCCGGAACGCCGGAGTGCCTGGACGCGGCTGTCGGCTGCGGCGCGGACGCTGTGTATCTGGGGCTAAAATCGTTTAACGCGCGCCTTCGCAGCGCCAACTTTTCGTACGCCCAATACGAGGCGGCGCTACGGTCGCTGCATAAAACCGGCCGCAAACTGTATGTGGCCGTCAACACGGTTTTTCAGGAGCGGGAGTCAGACCGCGTGTACCAGTTGCTGCAATACCTGGAAAAAACCGGCGCGGACGGCGTTATTGTCCAGGATTTGGGCGTTCTAAAAATGATTCACGACTTTTTCCCCGCGCTCGCCGTGCACGCTTCCACCCAAATGAATATATCGTCGGCGCACGGCGCTAACGTGCTTTCAAAATACGGCGTACGGCGGGTCGTGCTTGCGCGGGAGCTTTCGCTCGAAGAAATCGCCGGTGTGGCCTCCGGCAGTTCGGTGGAAATGGAAGTGTTTGTCCACGGCGCGCTCTGCCTGTCCGCGTCCGGCTTGTGCCTGTTTTCCAGTTTTCTGGGCGGCAAGTCGGCCAATCGGGGCATGTGTACCCAGGCGTGCCGGCGGCAGTATTCGGCCGGCGAGGAAGCGGCCGGCTACTACTTTAGCCCGCCGGACTTGCAGTTGCTAGGCTCGGTGCGCGAGCTTGCGGAAACCGGCGTGGCCGCCCTCAAAATTGAAGGCCGCATGAAAAGCGCCGAATACGTCGCCGCGGTTACCTCCGCCTACCGCCGCGTGCTGGACGCGCTCGCCTCAGACAGCGAGGAGCAGTACGAGCGTGCGCTGAAAGAAGGCGAGCGCCTGTTACGCGCCGATTTCGCCCGCGCCAAAACAAACTACCGCATTTCAGGCGGCGCGGAAAACCCGCCGGAACGCTGGCTTAACCCCGCCCAAAGCGGCGGCGCGGGCATTTATCTGGGGGCGGTGCGGAAAACGAGTACGCGCGGCGGGATCTGCCGTGTGTGGCTGCCCGGCACGGAGCATACCTTGGAGGCCGGCGACACCATCCGCGTTCACAGCGCCGGCGACACGCGCCGCGTTACCCACAAAATCACCAGCGCCGAGCCTGCGCCCTCCGGCGGGGAACGCGGCCAGTGGCTTTCCGCGCCGGAAGGGGTGCGGGAAGGCGACGAGGTGTACGTCATTCAAAAAAAAGCGAAACACCGGTACGCGCCGGTGCTGCCCCGCGATTTAAGCCCGTACAAAAAACAGCCCGGCTTCGACAGCGCGCCGCCGCCTAACCAAAGTCCGTGCCGAAGC
>JAITGR010000239.1 GCA_031280455.1 Spirochaetaceae bacterium | reverse complement strand
CCCTCCCCCCCCCCCCCCCCCCCGCCCCCCCGGCGCCCCCCCCCCCCCCATGAAACATATTAGCAAAACCAGAGGTACCGCGTAATGGCCGTAACTCCGCTGGACGTACAAACGGTATTCACCCAGCTTGATAAAATCGGCAAAGAGCAGGCCGCCGCCCGCGACGGCGCCGCGCTGCAAAAAGCCGTCCGTGGAGAAATGCGGCACCGCAAGACAGAGGAACGTATGCTGGCGGTTGTCGAGGCGGAGCAAACCGGCGAAGGCTTGTCCGGCATTGACAGCAGAGAACAGGAAGCCCGCCACCATGACGAACGGAAAAAACACCCCCCAAAAGAAGACCACCACGACGACGCGGAAGGCCGGCATAAGCGCGCCGCGTATCACGACCCCGATGTGGGTAAACATCTCGACATTTCCGGGTAATACGGGCGCACAAAAAACAACACTTTTTGTGCTTTTTTGTTTCTATTCCTACCTTTTTGTAATAAATTCTCCTCCGGCGAACCGATTCGCGCCGTTTTTTCCGCGCAATTCTACACCACCGCCTGCTTTTGCGGCTTCCATTGGTTTGGCACGGTTTCTGCTTGCTTATTCGTTGTATGCGGATGAGCGCAGTTTGCTTTCAGAGTGCGCGGCGCTATCCCAACGCTATTTTTTGGAGGTTATTGTGCGAAAACGTTTGTTGATTATCGCCGTTTTTGGATTGCTTGCGGCGGTTTCGGGCTTTGCCCAGGATTGGGGTCTTGGGGAAGCGGTGGACATGATTTGGCTCTTTTTAGGCGCCTGCCTGGTGTTTATTATGCAGGCGGGTTTTGCCCTTGTAGAAACCGGCCTTACCCGCGCGAAAAACGCGGTGAACATTATCATGAAAAATCTGATGGATTTTTGCCTGGGTTCGATAGTGTACTGGGCGATTGGCTGGGGCCTTATGTACGGTAAAGACGCGCTGGGCGGCCTTATTGGTACGAGCGAGTTTTTTAAGAATGTCATGGACGACCCGGCCTACTACCGTAACTGGTTTTTTCAGGTTGTGTTCGCGGCGACGGCGGCGACTATTGTTTCCGGCGCGGTGGCTGAACGCACGCAGTTTAAGGCGTACCTGGTGTACACCTGTTTTATTTCGGCGGTCATTTATCCGGTTTCCGGCCACTGGATTTGGGGCCGCGGCTGGCTTTCGACCATGGGCTTTCACGACTTCGCCGGTTCTACGGTGGTTCATTCTGTCGGCGGCTGGGCGGCGCTTGTAGGGGCGGCGGTTCTAGGCCCGCGTATTGGAAAATACACCAAAGGGCCGGGCGGAAAACTGACGGTTAAGGCGTTCCCCGGACACAACATGCCGCTGGCCATGCTCGGCGTGTTTCTCCTGTGGTTCGGCTGGTACGGATTTAACGGCGCGTCTACGCTTTCCGGCTCGGACAGCTCGATAGCCCGTGTCTGTACAACGACGACGCTGGCGGCATCAGCCGGCGCAATCGGCGCGCTCTGCACTTCGTGGCTGCTATTCAAGAAGCCGGATGTCTCCATGTCCATGAATGGCGCGCTGGCCGGCCTGGTAGCGATTACCGCGCCCTGCGCCGTTGTATCGCCCGCCGCCGCTCTTGCCATCGGCGTTATTGGCGGTATTCTGGTTGTGCTCAGCGTGGAATTTATCGACAAAGTGCTCAAAATTGACGACCCTGTTGGCGCGTCTTCGGTTCATTTAGTGTGCGGCATTTGGGGTACGCTGGCGGTCGGCATTTGGGGGAATGTTCCCGGAACGGCGCTCGGCGTTTTGCACGGCGGCGGCCTGGCGCAGCTCGGCACGCAGCTAATCGGCGTCGCGGCGGTCGGCGCGTGGGCAAGTCTTACCAGCCTGATGCTGTTCCTCATTATCAAAGCGACAACCGGATTTAGGGTGTCGCAGAAAGAAGAGTTGATAGGTCTTGATATTACCGAACACAAAGCCGAAGCGTATACCGGCTTTCAAATTTTCAGCAATATGTAAGGAGAAAATAATGAAACTGATAGTCGCGTATATACAACCTCATGCGCTTAACGAGGTTAAACAGGAACTATACAAAGCGGAAGTGTATAAACTTTCGGTAACAAACGCGCTGGGCTGCGGCCAGCAAAAAGGCTACACCGAGCATTACCGTGGTGTTGAGGTCGAGGTGAATCTGCTTAAAAAAGTACGGCTCGAAATTGCGGTGAACGACAATTACGTAAACCCAACCATCGAAGCGATTGTACGGGGGGCGCGTTCCGGCGAGATTGGCGACGGGAAGATTTTTGTTCTGCCGATTGAAAACTGCATCCGCATCCGCACGGGAGAAACCGGCAGCACGGCGATTGGCTGAGTTTTCCGCGCGCCGCCCAACCCCAAAAACCGCTTGTTTTTGGGGTTGGGTGTATTTTTTTCCGGCGGCGCGATATACTAAATTCTACCGAATATATCTGCCGGAGACCTTGTATATGAAAATTTTATGCATAAAAACAGAAACGCTGCCGCCTGCCTGGACGACAGACCCATACACACGCGCGGCGCCTTTTTTTTCGCGGGTGTCCTCCGGCCATGCGTGCTGGATAGAGCGGGCGGACGCGGAAAAAGACGAGCGCTTCAAACAAATAATTCCGTACATTCTGATTCAAAACGCCGCGGGGGAATTTCTGTGCTATAAACGGCACGGTACGGAAGAGCGGCTGCACGGCTTTTATTCGTGCGGGGCGGGCGGCCACATCGATAGTGAGGACTGCGCCGAAACGCTGGAGTTGACGGTGCGGCGCGGCATGGAGCGCGAACTTTCCGAGGAGCTTGCCAATTTTTCCCGCGCTGGGCTGGATTTTGAATACGCTGGTCTTATTAACGACACGGAGTCGGCGGTTGGGCGTGTTCACCTGGGACTGGTTTTCCGGGCAATCTGCAAGCCGGACTATGTGCCTGCCCCTGCCGAAGAGCTGGATGGCGCTTCCTGGAAATCCGCGCCGGAACTGCGGGGGCTGCCGCTGGAATCCTGGTCGGCGTTAGCCTTGCGTCTTTTGGGGGTTTTTTGA
>JAITGR010000199.1 GCA_031280455.1 Spirochaetaceae bacterium | reverse complement strand
TCCTCTGGCGGCGCGACCGGCGGGTCGTTGAACACGAACGCAATCTTCGCCGGAATCTCGGTAAGCCGGACCGCGCGTTCCTTTATCAGCGGCATCGCGGCACACAGCAGCGCAAACTGCCGACCGTCCGCCTCGCCGCCGGCAAAAATACCCGCTTCAACCATATACGGCAGGACAGCCTGCGCCAACACCTCGTCCGGCGCCGCCTTGATGTACTGACTATTAAACCAATCCAGCTTTTTGTAGTCAAAAACCGCCGGCGCTTTATTCAACTTTGCAAGACTAAACAACGCGGCAAGCTCGTCCAGCGAGTAAATATCTTTGCCCTCCTGGTACGACGCGCCAAGAAGCGCCACATAATTGACCAACGCGGCAGGCAAATACCCCGCCCTCCGAAACTCCTGAACACTCGTCGAACCATGCCGCTTGGAAAGCTTTTTACCATCCGCGCCAACAACCATAGGCAAGTGGCAGAACAGCGGCGGCTGCCAGCCAAACGCCTTGTATAAAATGACATGCAGCGGCGTCGAAGACAACCACTCCTGCGCGCGCAAGACATGCGTTATCCCCATTAAATGGTCGTCGACAATGTTCGCCAGATGATACGTCGGGAACCCGTCCGATTTAATAAGCACCGGATCGGGACTAATATCGCTGTTTTTCCAGGAAATATCCCCCAACAGCGCGTCGGTAAACCGCGTCGTTTCCTCCAGCGGTATTTTAAGCCTGATGACATACGCTTCGCCGGAAGCGGCACGGCTGGCAGCCTCCCGCGCGTCAAGAGCGCGACAGTGCCGGTCGTAGCCGCTTTCGGACGCGCCGGCCTCCCCCCGCGCACGGGCGGCGTCGCGCTCGGCGCGGACAGCATCCAGACGCGCCGCCGTGCAAAAACAGCGGTAGGCGGCGCCAGATTCAAGCAACTGCGCGGCAAAACCCGCGTACAAATCAAAACGTTCAGACTGAACATACGGCGCTGCCGGACCACCAGAATCAGGCCCCTCATCCCAGCGAAACCCAATCCAGTCGAACGTGTCGTAAAGGTCTTTGACAAACGCCGCGTCATAGCGGCTGCGGTCAGTATCCTCCAGCCGCAGAATAAACCGCCGCTCTCCGCCGTCCGGCGCGCCCGCCGCCGCCCCATGGGGCGAGCGCGCAAGCAAATAATTAAAAAGCGCCGTCCGCAGCCCCCCAATGTGCTGATTCCCAGTCGGCGAAGGCGCGTATCTGCAACGAATACTCATATCAGCAAGTATACCCGCTTTTTCCCCATGCTACAACCGCCGCAATGCGCCCTTTCAGGGTTCGGCTTACTTCAGGACAAACAGAACGGCAAACACAATAGTAGAAAAAATAAAACAACCTAGCGCAAAATGTAACAGTCTACCTTCAGAAATGGTCATAAGCGTACCTCTTATTTGAGCGCCATCATCAATGTGGCAATGGCTGACACTAAAGCGGCGATTGCGGATATTAGCCCAAACCGGCATATTCGCGCAAGCAGGCAGGGGCGGGCGGACCATTATGACAACGCCGATTAATTGAGAATTGAGAATTGAGAATTGAGAAATCCGCGAATGTACGCAAATAGAATTAAACCACGGAAAGGACGCGGAACGGACACGGAATTGCGGTCTTTTTCCGCGTGGTTTCCGTGCCTTCCGTGGTTGCGCCATACATGGCGCGCCATGTATGGCGCAATCATTGCTTCACTAAAGCCTGAAAACTGAAAACTGGCACCTGACAACCGGCAACTGATATTGACACCTGGCGGAAAAAACAGTATATTACAAACACTAGGGTTTATACTCGAAAATTGACAACTTTTAGGAGCAACAGAATGAAAACAAAGCATTATAGCGCGGTTTTTTTGGGTGGGGTCGCGCTGGCAATGGCGGTTTCGTGCGAGCTGTTTTCCGGCGGCGCGCAGAAAGAAACCGTCCGGTACACAGAGGACGGGCGGCCATTTGTAAACTTACAAGTGCACACAGGCGGCGGGGCGGCACGGTCGCTGACGCTCAACATGGCAAAAACCTTCAACTTTTTTGAAGTAGTTTTTAAGGATTCAACTGGCGTTTATTACAGCTTTTCCACACGCCTGCCTAACCCTATGAGCATTTCCATACCGGCTGATGATTACAGCAGTGGCAACGTTGTGCTGCTTGCCGGCGCGTACAACAATAACTATCCGGTGCTCTATGCGTATTCGGGGAGTTTTGAACCGCTCGATAGCAGCGGCTCTTCGGCGGGGTCGACTGACCATATTACCGCGACGACAAAAACGCTGCAGTTTACGCTTACCGCTCTCAAAACAAATATCAACCCGCAGAGCGGCACCGCTTCGCTGGCAGTTAATGACGGCGGCGTTGTACCCGTGAGTTCTGTTACTGATAATACAACAAATAAAACGTACCCCTACTGGGAATTGCCGGCAAGTAACAATGCGTGGTATCTGACATTGACAATAACGGACTGGCCTGCCAGCGGCATCGCCGACGCGACCAGCGCAGATAATTTGGCTGCCTTTTCGTTTATAGGGCCAAATATCGATGGTTACAATGATGCCGGCCCAGATTGGTTTGGCGCCGGCATAAGGACAACAACGCTTGATAATTTAACGACAAATGGTAATTTTGACCCTGCTGCCGGCATTATTAAGGTAGGCGGAGCAAGTGCCGCCGGCAATGGTCCAATAACTGGCCTTGAAACGCCAGCCGATACAGGGTTTGCGGTTTTTTCGTTCAATATTCCGGTTAAAGCGCTGGATACCGACACTGCCAACAAAAGCCGCATCTGGAACCTGCGGAACGGCTTGAGCAACGCCGACATAGACACGGGGGATAACACCAGCGCGACTGGCCCGGATGCCGCCGATGCGCCAGTGGTGGGCGCGGGTATTTTGCTGGGCGTTGGCAATATAGGTACATATACCGTAACCCCCGGCCCATAACCAGGGCGGACGGCGAGACGTGGGAGGACGTATGACTTTTTGGAAAGGGCGTGCGGCGGCGGGGGCTGTATGTACAGCCTTTGCTGTGGCGCTGGTTTTTTCGTGTAATCTGTATACAGAGCCGCCAGTGGGCGGCTCTGGCGCGGGTAGCCTTGCCGAAAGCGACGGCCTCGTCAGCGCCATCTACCTGCCGGATGCCAGTTACGGCACCCTCCTGTTCCACCCGTCCGATGCCCAGGCTCCCGCCGCGGACGAGCCGCAAGAATCGCGGGCTGGCCGTAGTACGGCAAGTCGTAGCACGGCCAGTGACTGGGTTATTGTGGCCGATGACGGCTCAAACTTTAACGACGCGGTCAAAACATACACGCTCAATCTGAATGCGGCAAAATCCGCCACGCTCATTATCGCGGAAGTGTACAGCGAATTTACCGCCGTCTCGTTCAGCATGGACGGGCGGGAGTATCCGCAGGGGCTTATTACCGGCATTCCCGGCGACGGCGGCCTTATAACGGTGCGCGCCACTACCGAGGACGGGCGCGTAGCGACCTACGCTATCACGGTGGTGCGCGGCGGCGACGATTTGCCGGACAACAGCGCCGGTCTGCCGGACGACGGCGGGGAGCCAGGCGCGGGGCTTGCGGCGCTGTACACGCCTACGGACGAATTCGGGTGTATCTACTACCAAGACGCGAATGGCGCGTGGATCCTGCTTGAGCGAAACGCGGCGTTTAACAACGCGGTTACTTCGTACAAGCTGGAACTGCGTATTGGCAAAACCGTGGCGGCGCTGGTCGCCACGCCTGCTGCCGCCGGCGCGGTGGTGGATTTTACGCTGAATGGCGCTTCCTGGCCGCAGGGTATTTTTACGAACATTCCGGCGTCCGGCGGCACTATTCTGGTTACGGTTACCGAGCCGTCCGGCGCGCGCTCGGCGTACTCGCTGCGGGTTGACCGGCGCGTTCTTGACCGCGACGATTTTTACACGCAAGATGCGGCGTTTGCCGCGCTCGACCAGCACTTGGCGCAGAGTGCCGCCGCGCAGACGACGTTTTCGCCGGAAGCGCCGCAGGAGGTGGCGCTGCGGCATTTTACCATGGAGTACGCCAGTGATTTTGCGGGTATTTCGCTGTTCCAGGGGGTTTTTCCGCAGTACATTGCGCTGGATTTACGCGAGAGCACCGTGGGGACGGCGCTCTCGGGCGGCGGGCGGCTTTTTGGGCGTATTCCCAAAGACGTGTTATTTGGCGTTACCAAGCTGGTTTCGCTGACACTGCCGGATTCGGTTGTCAAAATCGATGACGGCGCGGCGTTTGGCCAGGGCGTGTTCAGCGACTTTCTCAGTCTGCGTTCAATGCGTGCCGCCGGTGTTGTGGCGCTTGGCGCGTTCGCGTTTTCGGACTGCCGCGACCTGCAATCGCTGGTGTTGAGTGCCGTCGGCTCGCTGGGGAACGGCGCTTTTGCCGGCTGTATTCGCCTGCGGACGCTGGATTTAAGCGCCGGCGGCACGGGCTGGACTGCGATTGGCGACAATATTTTTGACGGGCTGGATGACGCGACGCTTAAACAAATTGACGTGCGTAACGGGTCGGGTACAACGCCGGTGGCTATTGGCGACGGCGCGGCCTACTGGACTGCCGCGTATAAAGACAAAACCGTAAGCGCCAACGCCAACGCAACGTTAAAGTTAAAAGATATTCCCTTCCGGCCATCAGCGCCTTGAGCGCGTCCGGCTTTTACAGGAGAAATGGATGATTACACTGGAGAACAAAACAGCGCTGGTTACCGGCGCGTCTCGCGGGATTGGGCAGGCGGTGACAGAGCGTTTTCTCTCGCTGGGTGCGGCGGTGTGGGCTGTCAGCACAAAGGATCCCGCGGACCTGGCCGCGCGGCAGGCGGCTTCTGGCGGCAGGCTTCACTGGTTGTGCGCCGACCTTGGCGCGCTGGACGCTGTGGAGGCCGTTGTGGAGGGCGCGCTCAAGGATTCCGGCGGGTTTGACGTGCTGGTCAACAACGCGGGTATTACGCGGGACAATTTGTCGTTTAGGATGAGTCTTGCGGATTTTCAGGCGGTGCTAAACGTCAACTTGACGGCGGCGTTTCTTACGGCGCGCACGGTTGGCCGCGACATGATTCGCAAGCGCTCAGGCTCGATTATCAACATGGCGAGTGTTGTCGGCGTGCACGGGAACGGCGGGCAGGCTAACTACGCGGCTTCCAAGGCGGGCTTGATTGGTGTTACCAAGTCGCTGGCGGCAGAAACCGCGTCGCGGGGGGTGCGGGTCAACGCGATTGCCCCCGGCTTTATCGCCACGGACATGACGGCGGCAATGACTGACGACGCAAAGCAGAAGATTGCGGAGGCTATTCCGCTTAAACGGCTGGGTACGCCCGCCGACATTGCCGCGCTGGCGGCGTTTCTCGCCTCGGATGTCTCGGCCTACATTACCGGCCAGGTTTTTCCGGTAGACGGCGGGCTGTTTATGTAGCAAGAGTTGGTTGGAAAAATATTGAATCCACCGTTTCGGCCTCAAAGCAGCGGAATTCTGTTATTGATTCTCGTAAAACCGCCCCGAACAGTTGCCGGTTGTCGGTTACAGTCTTTCCTCCGGTATATCGGAGCACACCAGACGCTCTGAATTACTCCGAAATACCGGCTAAAACCTGGCAACTGGCAACCACGCACGCGCCACCTGTCTGCGACCAGCCGCCCGCCGCCCCTTGACGTTCAGCCTTTTGCTATGGTAGCCTTACCGGCAGTACAATGCGTAAGAAAACTGCCTTTTTCGCGTTGGCGCTCTGTTTTTCTTTGCGGAGTCAGCCTGGTTTTAGCGTTGAAATAGACCGCGACGAACTAAAAACCGCCGCGGGAAAAGTCGAGTTTGAAAGCAATAAAAC
>JAITGR010000180.1 GCA_031280455.1 Spirochaetaceae bacterium | reverse complement strand
GTGCTTTAAGGAAGGCCAGGCGGATATTCCCGTAATCGATGATGCCCTCAAACAGGCTGCCGCGCCGTTTCATGGGCGTTATCCTCCATTGCGGTAAAGTGTTTCACAAAGGCTTCGCCGAATTGTTTGACCCGGGCTTCACCGATACCGGCGATTGCAAGCAGGTCTTTGGCGGTGTGTGGCGGTTTTTTGACCATGCAGGCAAGCTGTTCATTGGTGAATACCGCGTATACCGGAATACCGGCTTTTTCCGCGAGGTCTTTGCGGAGGCCGCGCAGTTTTTCATAGAGGGCGTATTCAGAGGCGTTTAAGATTGCGCGATAGTCTACGCGCTGGTTCTGGCCGTCTGGCGTGGTTTTACCGCCTTCAGCCGCGCCGTATTCCACCAGGAATGCCCATCCTGTCCCCCGCTCCCCGTCAACGAGGCGTTTTTCCACATTGATGATGCGGTGGGAACGCAGGAAAGCGTTCAGTTCTTCGGTGACGGATTTTTCGCCGCCTCCGGCAGCATTTCCAGGGGGCCCCCCCCGGCGGGGGCTGTTTACCAAGCGCCGCGTCTGCCTTGTTCCGGTATGTCGACGAAAAGACTGACAACCGGCAACTGATAACTGCCTATAGGCAGACTTCTCCCCCCAAAAAATGTCCCAAGGTAAGGTGTTATATGTTTTTGATGAGTTTCTACTATTAAGAGAGAGAGAGAATTCACAATGGATTTAGCCGCACATTGGGGCAAATACCCGCTTAACGCGGGATGGTAGGGATCTCTGCCAACTTCTATCATGGGATTAGGCTACTATGGGGTGGTGGAAAATGTCAAGGGGTGGCTGGCGTGATGCCCCCGCACCCGCTACGGCGTTTGTTTTACGGTTAATAGTTCCTGTATCTGATAAAAATATTCGTAATAGTAGTCCGCATCCTTGCGCAGACGGGGCAGGGTTTCGCGCTTTATAGTTATTGCGTAGCGCGGGTTAAATATAAGTGTTGAAAACATGGCGTAGGTTTCTTTTTCGGCGGCGCTGATGGTGTTAAAGTTGACGAGGGCGGAGAGTTCTTCGCTGCCGGCAAAAATGTATTTTTGTATGCCGGTGTCCAGGTCGAGGGTGTAGTAGTACAGGCGCTCGTGAAAACTTGTCGGGTCTTCTTTGCAGTTGCCGTTGCGCAGCCAGGGAGTTATGTCGTAGATGAAATTTTTTATGGGCTCTGTTTCCACCGGAAAAAAGTTGTAGCCGCCTTTGTTGTAGCTGTTGGTTACGAGTTTGTCGTTTTTGTCGAATACCGCCTCTTTGCCGTTTTGGTTGGTGAACACGCGGTTTTCTGTTTCGCCGCGCATTCTGTGGACATTTTCCCGCGGGGTGTTGGCCAGTATGTACCATAGCGCCGCGAGTTCGTCGTGGCTGGGTACTGTGCTGCTGTCGTATTCAAACGAAAAGAGGCTTTTTATGTCGCTGGGTTCTGATTGTTGAAGTGTATATTCCATGGCTTGTGCCTTTATTATGTTCCTTATGTGAGTGTTTTGAGGGCTTGCGCCAACAACTCGGCGGCGGCGGCGGCGCGTATTTGGTTCCGGCTGCCTTCAAAATGGCGCAGTGTTGCATGAGGGCTGCCGCCGCGGCAGCATACGGCAAACCAAACGTCTCCAATGCGGGCTTGTATCTGACCGCCGGGCTCGCCGCCGGGGCCGGCAAGGCCGGTTACGGCAGCCGCCAGCGCCGCGCCGGAGGCCTCCAGCGCGCCGCTCGCCATGGCACCGGCGCAGGCGGCGCTGACGGTTCCATACTCGGCGATGAGTGCCGGCGGCACGGCGAGCATCGCCGTTTTGGCGGCGGCGGTGTACGTAACGTACGCGCCCCACAGGACTGCCGACGCGCCTGGTATGGCGGCGATTTCCGCCGCGGCAAGGCCCGCGGTGCAGGACTCGGCCAGGGCGAGTGTTTCGCCGCGCTCACCGAGTTTGCGGACAAGCATGGCGGCGGCGGTCATTCTGCTGCCGCCTTGTCCGCCTGTGGCGCGGGGGCTGGCGCGGCGCGGGCGGCGCCGGTGTTTTCCAGCGTGATAAGGCGGCTGTACGCCAGGTTTATCCAGTCTTTTTCTTTGGCGTATTTTTCGGTTACAAGCCGGTACGCCTCCAGCGCCGCGGCGGTATCGCCTTCTTGTTCCAAAAGGCGCGCGATAGCAAACTGGGCGCGGGCGGCCAGCGGAAAATCGGTGTAGCCCAGGCTTTTGACCAGGTGCGCGCGGGCAATCTCTGTGTTTGCCTGTTCTTCCGCGCACACTGCCGCGTTGTAGTACGAGACCGGCGCGAGGTAGGTTTTTTTGCCTTTAACGGCGGAATTGAGGTACGCGCTCTCCGCTTCCTGCCAGCCTTTCCGGTCCGCGTAGATGCCGGCGGCCATTGACCAGGCGCGGGCGGCGCTGTAGCCGGTGTTTTTTTCGGCAAATGTGCGAATAGCGGTGAGCAATTCATCGACACCGGCGCGTTTTTCGTCGTCTTCGCCGGCGGCAAACGACGGTTTTAGTTCGTCGTACCGTGTAACGAGTGCTTCAAGTTCCTGTATTGCTTTTTTGTTGACAATATCCTGTACGAAAAAAAAGGCGAGGGCTGCCAGTACGGTTACGCCCGCAATTACAAGCGTACCGGCGATAAGGGCGCGGCGGCGCTGAAAAAACAAACTTACATTTTCGTTATTCATAATGCCGCAATGGTAGCATACAAAGCGTATTTTTCCAAGTATCCCCGCGGCCCAGGAGCTGCGCGGCGCGGCGGGTGTCGCCGGCGGCGAGGGCGGCGCGTATGCGGCTGGAGCTGACAGGCTGGCCGTTGTCGAGTACCGGCGGGACGATTTCGCAGACGGCGGCGTGTTGTTCAAGGTATGTTTTGATTGCGGGCGCGCCGAAGTGGCCGCCGTGGCCGCAGCGGAAGTCCTGGCCTATGGCCAGGTAGCGCATATTCGCTCTTTTAATGAGGGTTTGGATGAAGTCCTCGCCGCGCATCTGGCAAAAGCCGCCGGAAAAATCGATGAGTATGCAGGCGGCGACGCCCAGGGTTTGGAAAAGGCGCAGTTTTTCGTCGAGGGTGCTTATGTCGGGGGTGGTGTCGTCTGGCCGGAGTATGCGGCGGGGGTTTTCTACGAATGTAACGACGGTGGGTATTGGACGGTCTTTTGCCCCGGTGCCCAGCCGCGCAAGGGATAGAAACGGAAATACTTTTTGCGCGGAGCGCAAAAAGATTGGAGTGGATAGCCCGGTTTTGCGGGGCGTTGTCCCGCAAAATGCGCCCATATCTGGTGTATCGGAACGGGCGGTTACTCGTTGTATGAGTTCCTGGTGGCCGCGGTGGACGCCGTCGAAGACGCCTATGGTTATGGCGCTGGTGTGGTTTTTGAAAGGGCGGCTGCGGGTGAGTTCTTCCCAGGTGATGCGGCGCATGGTTAGGGCTATGATAGCAAAGTATTGGCTGATTGTGTATAATGCGGGTATGTTTAGTAAACCGTTTGCGTATTTTTTGTGGCTTGTTTCGGGCTGCGGCTGGCTGGGACTGCACCGTTTTTATTTGCGTAAGCCTGTTACGGGCGTTGTGTGGGCTCTTACCGGCGGGTTGTTTGGTATCGGCGCGATTTACGATTTGCTGACGCTTGGGGTGCAGGTGGATAATGCTAATATGCTGGCAGCTATGATGCATGGTGTTGCACCGCCGCCGTATGGCGGGGGGACGCGGTATGTGCATGACGGGTCGGCGCGTATTGTCCGCGAAAAGGAGTCGGTCGAGCATTGTATACTGCGGCTGGCCAAGCGGGGGGGCGGGGTCGTCAGCGCGGCGGATTTGGCGCTGGAGACGCATATCAGTATGGACGAAGCGAAGAAGCAGCTTGAGTCGATGGCGGCCAAGGGTCACGCGGAGATGCGGGTGCAGTCGAATGGGTCGCTGGTTTTTACGATTAACGAATTTATGCACGATGGCGGCCGGTTCGAGGTGTAGGGCCGCATGAATACTTCTTTTATGTCCGGCCATTCCGCGCTGGGGTACCGTTTTATTGAGGGCGCTGATGTTCCGGCGGGTATGGATGAATACTATATTCGCAACGAGCAGACTCTCTCGCTGCTGGGGCGGGGCGCGGGGAGTTGGCGGGCGTTGTCCGCGGCGGAGGTGCGGACGCTGGAGTGTAACGGGAATGTCTGCCCCAACTGGGGTGATGTATATGTTTCGGATATATTCGACCCGTCGCTTGTGCGTAATTGTTTTTTTTTCGGGCTGGTTAGGCTGGGGGCGCTGGAAAATGGAACGCTCCGGTTTCATGATTACGTAACGCAGACGGGGATTCGGAATAGCCGTATTATTACCTGCGATATTGGTGATAATTGCGCTATCAGCGATTGTTCGTATATTTCCCGCTATGTTATTGGCAGCGGTGTTATTATTAGTTGTGTAAACGAAATGGATACAACGAATCACTGTAAGTTTGGCGAGGGTATTGTCAAGCGGGGTGAGGTCGAGGATGTTCGGGTACAGATTGACCCGCTGAATGAGGCGGGCGGGCGGGGTGTGCTGCCGTTCTGCGATATGATTTGCGCGGATGCGTATTTGTGGACGATATTCCGTGATGACCAGCAGCTTATGGCGGCGTTTAGGTCGATGACGCAGAGTGGCGCCGACGCGCGGCGCGGCTGGTATGGTACGATTGGGCACGGTTCGGTTATTAAGCATTGTAAAACGATTAAGGATGTGCGGACGGGGGACGCGGCGTATATTAAGGGCGCGAATAAGTTAAAAAATTTGACGATTAAATCGAGTGAGGATGAGCCGGCGCAGATTGGCGAGGGCGTGGAGTTGGTGAACGGGATTATTGGCTATGGCTGCCATGTATTTTATGGCTGTAAAGCGGTGCGTTTTGTGCTTGGCAACAATTGCAAGTTGAATTATGGGGCGCGGCTTATCAATTCTATTTTGGGGGACAATTCGACGGTTTCGTGCTGCGAGGTGTTGAATAATTTGGTGTTTCCGGCGCATGAACAGCATCACAATAATTCGTTTCTTATTGCGGCTATGGTTATGGGTCAGTCGAATATGGCGGCGGGGGCGACGATTGGTTCCAATCACAACAGCCGCGGCAATGACGGCGAGATTATTGCCGGTCGTGGTTTTTGGCCGGGGCTATCCAGCGCGATTAAGCACAACAGCCGTTTTGCCAGTTTTTGTCTTGTTGCCAAGGGTATGTATCCGGCGGAGTTATACATTCCGCTGCCGTTTAGCCTGGTTACGACCAGCGAGGATGGCAGCCGGCGCGAGGTGATGCCGGCGTATATGTGGATGTATAACATGTACGCGCTTGTTCGCAATAGCCGCAAATACAAAGACCGCGACAGGCGGCGGCGGGCGGTGCAGGTATACGAAACGGAATTTCTTGCGCCGGATACGGTGCAAGAAATTTTTGACGCGCTGGCGTTTTTGGATAGATATGCCGGCGCGAATGGTACCGATAACGAACATTTTTATATTGAAGCGGGTGTGCTTGAACGGAGTAAGCTGCCGGTGCGTATTATAAAGCCTGAGGAGGCGCGGGCGGCGTACCGGCAGATGCTGGTGTACTACGCGCTGCGAACCGTGCTTGAAGGTGTTGAAGCGCCTGCCGGCGGGTCTGTGTACGAAAAAATCTGCGGCTGCGCGCGGGCGGGATTGGAGGATGTTTCGCTTGTCTGGGAAAACCTGGGGGGGCAGCTTGTTCCCGCGCACAAGGCCGGGCGGCTGCGTGCTGATATTCGGGAGGGGCGGCTTGCGAGCTGGGACGCGATTCACGGTGAATACCGGCGTTTGTACGGCGAGTATGCGCGGGACAAGGTGCGTAACGCGCTGTTTGTGCTGGAGCGCGTCTATTCCGCGGCGGTTTGGGCGGATGGCGCGGTGTGGAATGGCGCGCTGGACGAGTTGTGCGGCGTGTGCGGCTACATTGAACAGCAGGTTTTCTACACGAAGCGCAAGGATTACATCAACAGTTTTAGGAATATTACGTACCGCAATGACGCCGAGCGCGACGCGGTGCTTGGGGCGCTTTCCGATAACGTGTGCATTAAGCAAACTGCCGGCGACATGGCGGTATTCCGCGAGAAAATCGCGCGGGCGCGGGTTTAGGGCAACGCTGATTAAATCGAATCTAATCAGCATTGCCCTTTGTAATTGCTCATTTCATTACGCAATTACGGGGTAAGAAGCGATGATTAAATGCTCGTTGGCATTTAATCATCGC
>JAITGR010000178.1 GCA_031280455.1 Spirochaetaceae bacterium | reverse complement strand
GCGATGATTAAATGCCAACGAGCATTTAATCATCGCTTCTTACCCCGTAATTGCGTAATGAAATGAGCAATTACAAAGGGCAATGCTGATTAGATTCGATTTAATCAGCGTTGCCCTAAGGAACACCGGTAAGCCCAAGCGATGCAATATGGGCGCATTTTTGCTCCGCAAAAACCAGGCTATCCGTTCCAATCTTTTTGCTGCGCAAAAAGTATTTCCACTTCTATCCTTTGCGCCCAAAGTGCGCAGCACTTTGGGCAGGCAGCCATTTTGTATAATCCGCCGCTCTCAGCGGCTTTGCCGGCCTTGTTTTTTCCGCAAAAAACTGGTACTTTTGTAAGTGGCGGCTTGAAATTATGGCAAAAAATTACAAAGGGAGGCTGTTCCAAAACTTCAGTTTTTGGAACAGCTACCTTAAAAAAACGCAGTTTTGCAGGCCCCAGGCCGAAAAACTGCAAGAGCCTGTTACAAAACAACCGGTTTTGGAACAGGCTCAAGGGTGTACCGGCTTTCAGCGGGCAGGGCAGGGGAGGGCGCGTCGTGCTGTGTGCGCGCTTTTTGCGGCGGCGTTCTGGTTGTGTGCCGCGTGCGAGGAGCCGGAGAGTCCGCCTGGCGCGCCGGCTGCTCCTGACGCGAGTACGCAGTCTGCCGCGGTAAAGAAAATAACGCTTAAAAAACCGCCGGAGCATTTGCTGTACGAGTTAAACGCGGCGCCTGCCGGTAAAACGGAGCTGCTTGCCGGCGCGGAAATAAACGGCCAGTACACGCATTCGCCCAAAACCCGGCCGGTCAATTTGGCTAATGTCGAAATCGCGCCGGAATCGCTTGATACTTCAAAGCCTGGCGAGCATGTTATACGGGTCTACTTTACCGATGAAAACACGGTGTCGCTGCGGTTTTCTGTGTGGGTTACCGGCGTGTATAACGGTCAGCAGCCGCTTGCCGCTATCGAAGTAAAAACGCCGCCGCAGGTTTCCGCCGCCGCCGCGCTCAATTTTGAACAGGGTGAAGCGGAATTGCTGGCCGCGCTGGACTGGGAGCTGGCGGAGGTTATTGGCTATGCGCGCGCCGACAAGAGCGGTATGGTGTATAAAATTCCGCATGATGTGCCGCAGTTTACGGTTCGTTCCAGTGTCGCGGGCGGCAGTTTTGGTTCGTTTGGTAAATTCGGCAGTGTTGGTGTGGATGTTACTGTTTCGGTTCAGGGGCGCAGCGCGGTGTGTAATGATATACATATAAATGTGTTGAATACAAAATTCAAAGAAAATCAAAATACTTTCTACTCGTATATAGTTCCTTTGTATACGGCGGGTATGATGTACGGGAAAAAGGGTGCCGGCGATTCGATGCTGGGGACGGAACAGACGGTCTGGGTGGACGAGCTGTTTCAGGATGAGGCTGTCGACATGGTGAACAACGTGCTCAATACGCGGTATATGGCGGTGCATAGTCACGGGCAGACGTTTGTGCCGCTGGTGCCGCCGCTTGACGCGGCGTACAACCAGGGGGTTAAAGCGGTCGGCACAGCCGCGCAGCTTGCGGCGATTAAAAATGACGCGGGTGCAAAAAATATATATGTATTGGCGGAAGATATAATGGTAAGCAGCGGCTGGGAAGCGATCGGCAGTGCCGCCGTCCCGTTTAGGGGTATGCTGTTGGGTAACGGCAAAACAGTAACATTCGCGGATGGCGCGGGCGGCGGTTTGCTGGGCTGGGCGGACGGCGCGCACGTCCGTGATGTGGCGCTGGAGTTGGGGACGCAGGTGCTGGATTGCAGCGCCGGTACTATTTCCGCGGCGCGTTGGGGTGGTGTTGTCGCACATCCTACGGCGAGTTTTTTCCAAAATGTCAGTGTGCATGGTTCGGTAACGCTTACGGTAAGCGCGTCCGCCGGCGCGGAGGACGCTGGTCTTCCCGCGCTGTATGCCGGCGGTTTTTGCGGCGGCGCAGACGAACAGTCGGCGTCGCTTTTTTTGCAGTGCGCGTCCGGCATCGGTCTTGTGGCGGAGGCTTCCGGCCCATTCGCCCGTCTTGCGGTCGGCGGGTTCGCGGGGGAGTGCGCGGCCGGCTGGGGGATTATTCAGTGTTATGCGTCAGGCGGTGTCAGCATAAACAGCACGGATGCCGCCGAAACCGGCATTACCGTGCTGGCCGGCGGCTTTGCCGGCGACGCGGGGAGCGCGGTGGTCAATAACTGTTACGCGCTTGGCAATGTTCTGGCTGACAGCACGGCGGCAGAAACGGCCGCGCTGGTAGCTGCCGGCGCGTTTGCCGGCACCGGCAGCGCGATACACACGGTATACGCGCTTGGAACAGTCCGCGCGGACAGCGCAAACGCCGCAAGTGTCCTGTATGTGTCCGGCCTTGCCGCCGGCGGCACTGCCGTAACCAAGAGCGCGTCGTTGAGTCCCGCGCTTACGGCTATGGGCGGGGGGATCCGCCGGTTGTACCGCATTATGGCGGCAGAAGATGCGCTGGCGGCGGGGCTGCGTAATTACGGCCTCCTGCCGGCGCTGCTGTACGACAATGTGCTTGACTCCGGTGCTCGGGCCTCAGGCGAAATAGGCGAGGGCGAACGCAACGGCGCCAGTACCTCAAACAACAATT
This sequence comes from Spirochaetaceae bacterium, assembly GCA_031280455.1. Next base: position 1,465 of record JAITGR010000178.1, on the reverse strand, counting down.
TTAGAAATAAAAGCACATGGACGCAGCTTGGCTTTGATTTTTCAAACTTTTGGAAATGGGCGGAAGGCGAAAACCGCCCCCGCCTCGCATGGGAGCCGTCCTCGCCTGCGCTGCCTTAAATGGGCAGCCCTTGAAATACGCCTTCAAAAAAGAGTACCATACAGAGCAAGAAGTTGAGCGTAATAATCCGGCTGCCCTTGGGATGAATATCCGCCCTGTGCGGGCTGCCGGTTCTGAACCAAAGGAGGCGCGGCTGTGCACGGCCAGAACACATTTACCTTATCGCTTATTGTACCCTGTTATAACGAAGAACATACCATTGTTTCCTGCCTGGAGCGGATTATAGCAATGACATTTTACCCCCCCCCCCCCCCCCGTAACACCGTTTTCGGCGCTGGAAATCATCGTTGTCAATGACGCTTCCACCGATAAAAGCCTGGAAGTGCTTAATCAGTTTATTGCAAAAAATAATTTTAGCAACGCGGTAAACGTCCGCGTTTTTTCCCACGAAAAAAACATGGGCAAGGGGGCGGCGCTGCGGACGGGTTTTATGCAGGCCGGCGGCGATTTTGTCGGGGTTCAGGATGCCGACAACGAATACAATCCCGCAGAATATTTTACAATGCTCCAGCCGCTTGCAGAAAATAAAGCGGATGTTGTGTACGGATCGCGCTACCTTAAACCGGACACGCGGCGGGTGCTGTATTTTTGGCATACATGGATGAACAAAACGCTGACTATGGTTTCCAATATGTTTACCAATCTTGATATTACCGATATGGAAACCTGTTACAAGCTGTTCCGCCGCGATGTTATTGCTAAAATCGCGCCGCACCTTAAAGAAGACCGTTTTGGGTTTGAGCCGGAGGTAACGGCTAAAGTATCCCAGGGCGGGTACCGCGTGTATGAATGTGCTATTTCGTACAATCCGCGGACATACGAGGAAGGTAAAAAAATCGGCTGGAAGGACGGCGTACACGCTTTGTACTGCATCCTGCACTACGGGGCGCATACGGCGCCGCTGCCGATGCAGGTGCTGCTGTATCTTTTTATCGGCGGTGTTTCCATGCTGGTAAATATACTCTGTTTTGCCGCCGCTTTCGGCGCGGGGGTTGATACGCGGTATGCGATTGGCGGCGCGTTTGCCGCGTCGGCTTTGTGCAACTACCTTTTATGTATAGCAATACTTTTTCGCCACAACGCCCGCTGGAATACGGCTGGTGAATTGTTTATGTATATAGTTTCTGTTGCTATAATGGGCGTGCTTGACTATGGCATAACCCACGCGCTTATTTGGGTAAGTCTGCGGCCTGTCGCGGCAAAGTTTTGGGCGTCGATACTGGGGTTTGCCGGTAACTTTTTGCTGCGACGCCTGCTGGTTTTTCCCGAAAAAAGCCCAAAAACTACCAAGGGCATCTCTAAAAACTTCAGTTTTTAGAGATGAACCGCTTAAAAATGCGCGTTT
>JAITGR010000141.1 GCA_031280455.1 Spirochaetaceae bacterium | reverse complement strand
CAGCGATGAGTTTGAAGGCAAGCGGCGATTTCATAGTTTTTCAATAATATTTACAGAAATATAGTACAGAACGCCGAAAAGTAAAAGCCCCGCGCGTTTAATCGGCGGCAAGAACGCCGCTGCCGCCCCCGCTGTATTCCAATTTTCATGGTTCAGCGTCCAGCACAGAAGCGGTTTTCCATGTGTTTGTAACGGCTATCCAGCGGCCGTTGCCATACCCTATCGCCGTTACGGTATCGCTGTCGTCAAACGGCGCATCTGCCGCCGTCCAGATTTTTCCGTCCGCCGACCAGGAAATTTTTCCGTTTTCGCCTACCGCCACAAAACGATTGGCGTTAAAGGCTATATCTCTAACACCTATTCCATTTCCCAAAAACTCGCCGTCGCTTACGCGCGTCCAGTCGGCAAACGTAACGGAAAAATCAGCCGCTTCCAGGTAGTATACGGACGGGAAATACAAGGTAAAGCCCAGCCACACACCGTTGCGAAAGAGAAGTTTGTCAAAGAGCGTAAAATCATTATAGCCGACAATCTTGGCCCAGGTTGCGCCATCGTCTTCGGAAGCATAGTAACCATCAGAAGCGTAATTAAAGAGCCACTTTCCGCCGCCGTAACAAATGCCTTTCCCAAAATATGAAGTGTACCCAAGGCTATCGTTACTAATCGTCCATGCCTGTCCGTCTGTTGACGTTAGCGCCGCAGCCGGCCATTTTACCAAAACAAGCCACATGCCACGCTCTTTACTGTACGCAAACGAAGTCCCCATGTAGTCGCCAAGCTGTGTCCATGTAACGCCGTCTGTTGAGTAGTGCAGCCTAACAGCAGTGCTGTCGGAATCATTGCCGCACACCCATGCGCCGCCGCCGTATTGCAGCATAGCGTTATGCCCCAAATCCACGTCAGGCACTCTGTCCCATACACCGCCGTCATTATCGGAGGAGTACAGCGCGCCCCCGCTGCTTACCAGCAGCCAGCGCCTCTGCGTTTCGCCCCACGCTATCGCTCTGGGCGTGTCGCCCTCATCGTCTTCAGGCGGCGATATGGGATTGTTCAGTTCAAATGTTCCCAAGGGGCCGCCTGCGGGCGGCTCCGGCGCGGCGGGTTGCTGCTTGCGGGCGGAAAGCGAAAAGCCGTTGTAATACTCAACATTGCACGCGGCAAAAATAAGTATGCAGCAAAAAAAAACGCCCTGTAAAATTCGTTTCACAGCCTGAAACCCCTAATGCTGATTAGATTCGATTTAATCAGCATTGCCTTATAGTACTACATGAGTATGCAGCGCCCGCCCCGCCCGCGTCAATGCCTCGCCGCGCACTACCAGCTTTACACCGCTTTAGACTTCCAGATACAATGATGAAAGGAGTTTTATAATGAAATTGAAATGTACGATAGTTGCGCTCGTTTTGTGGATTTCCGCGACAGCGGGCGTGTACGCGGAATTCGGGATTGGTATCCAGGGAAATGTAGGATTTGCAGGCGGCGGGCCGTCGCTGCTGTTGAGCCCAAGTGATAGACTGCACTTTGCCCTTGACTGGTACATCCCGATAAATGAGACGTCTTCCGATATTTTGTTTAACATTGCGATAGATATGTGGGCGCTCGATGTTACACTGCTGCAGGCGGGTCCGGGCGAACTAAAATTGTTTGTAGGGCCGGGATTTTTCGTCCGCACCGGATACCTTAAAACGGACGACGAGTACCGCGACGGCTTTAACCTGGCCGGCGGCCTCCGTATTCCGGTGGGCATACACTACCGCATACAGGGCTTTGACCCGTTCCTGGTCGTTGCGCCGGCGTGGGACATCAAAATACTCCCCAAAACGCGATTTTCCGACTGGCTCGGCTTTAGCGGCGCGCTCGGCATACGCTTTTGGATATAACGGTCCAGAATGAAAAAATCGCGCGCGCTGTTCCTCGCCTTCCTGCTCGCCGCCCCGCCAGCATTCGCGGAGCTCGGCTTTGGCGGCCAGGCAAGCGCGTGGCTTTCAGAAAGCCCGTACTTTGGGCCGGCGCTCCTGTTCAGCGCGACCCGCAGAATTCACCTGTCGCTTGACTACGGCTTCGACCTGCTGACCCCCTACAACCGGCACGTGAGCGTGTGCGCCGACTACTGGCTTTTTTCGACACGAGTAGCCGACTTCGGCGCGGGCAGCGGGCGTCTGCATCTTTTTTGCGGCCCGGGTGTCTTCCTTAACATTGCGCGCGCGGTAGGCGGCGGCATCCGCGTCCCTATCGGCGTTGAATATACAATACGGCGCATGGACTTCTTTTTGCAAGTCGCGCCGTCAGTCATGTTCCTGTCCACAGGCGGCGGCAGCAGCGACTGGTTTACGCTCGCCGTAGCATTCGGCAGCAGGTGGTGGTTTTAATGCGCGGTGTTGAATTTACGCATCTTGCAAAAGTTGAAGGGCCGGTCGTCATTACGCGGCACAGCCGGAACGTCGGATATAACGAAGTCGCGGCGATACGAGGCCGCGACGGTGCCCGCCGGCTGGGGCGCGTTATTGATTTAAGTGAAGAATTCGCCGCGGTACAAGTTTTCGGCCAGACCGCCGGCCTCAGCGCCGAAGATTCCACCGTGGAATTCCTCGACCGGCCAATGGAACTGCGCGTCGGAGCGGGACTACTGGGGCGCGTCTTCAACGGCCTGGGACAGAGCATCGACGGCCTGCCGGATATTTTTTCGTCAACATTCCGCGACGTCAACGGCCTCCCGATGAACCCGTACGCCAGAACCTACCCCCGCGACTTCATCCAGACCGGCGTATCGGCAATAGACGGCATGAACACCCTGATTCGCGGCCAAAAACTGCCGATTTTTTCCGGCAACGGCCTCCCGCACAACCGCCTCGCCGCGCAAATAGTCCGGCAGGCGGCCATTTTAAGCGAAGGCGACGCTTTTGTCGTCGTGTTTTGCGCCATGGGCGTCAAATCCGACGCGGCGCGCTTCTTCCTGGATGATTTTGAACGCTCCGGCGTCCTCGCCAACGTCGTCATGTTTTTGTCGCTCGCCGACTCGCCCAGCCTTGAACGCCTTATCGCCCCCCGCTGCGCGCTGACAGCCGCCGAGTACCTGGCGTACGAACGCGGCATGCACGTCTTGGTCGTCATGACCGACATGACCAACTACTGCGAGGCACTGCGCGAAGTATCCTCCATACGCGGCGAAGTCCCCAGCCGCAAAGGCTACCCGGGCTACCTGTACTCCGACCTGGCCGCGCTATACGAACGCGCCGGCAAAATGCAAGGCTCTGCCGGTTCCATTACGCAAATTCCGGTATTGACCATGCCGAATGACGACATAAGCCATCCGATTCCCGACCTTTCGGGGTACATTACTGAAGGACAAATTGTACTCGACCGCGAACTTTTCGCGCGCGGCGTGTACCCGCCAGTCGCCGGCCTGCCAAGCCTTTCGCGCCTTATGAAAGACGGCATAGGGCCGGGCATGACGCGGGAAGACCACAAAGACGTATCGTCCCAGCTTTTTTCGGCATACTCAAAAGTGAAGCAAGTCCGCAATCTGGCCTCCATTATAGGTGAAGAAGAATTGTCCGCAAGCGATGTGCTGTACCTGCGCTTTGGCGAGCGCTTTGAACAGGAATTTTTGCGCCAGGGCGAATACGAAAACCGAAGCATAGGCCAGACCCTGGATTTAGGGTGGAAACTTTTGGCCGCGCTGCCGGGCGAAGATTTGGTGCGTGTCAAAAAAGAATACATCGAAAAATACATGCGCCGCGATACTCCGGCAGGTGCGTCCGCCGAAACTGCCAGCGCGCCAGCCGAAACGGTTGGCGCGCCAACCGAAACGGTTCGCGTGTGAAAATTCTCGGCATAGAAACCTCGTGCGACGAATGCGCGGCGGCGGTGGTCGAAGACGGCCGGCTCATTTTGTCGGACGTGGTGCTCTCGCAGGTGCCGTTTCACGCGCGCTACGCGGGCGTCGTGCCGGAGATAGCCAGCCGCAAGCATGTGGAGTGGATTTTGCCGGTCGTCCGCGAAGCGCTGCAGACGGCAGGGCTGGATGCGGCTGGCATCGACGGGGTGGCGGCGACCGCGGAGCCGGGACTTTCCGGCTCGCTGCTTGTGGGGCTGGAGTTTGCCAAGGCTTTTTCCTGGGCGCGCCGCGTGCCGTTTCTCGCGTGCAATCACATTCTTGCCCACTTGTACGCCTCGACCCTGCGCTTCCCCGCCGAAACCAGTGCCGCGCCGCCGCCAGAGTATCCGTTTATCGGCCTGCTTGTGTCAGGCGGCCACACCATTATCTGCCGCGCGGACGACTTTGACCGCATCGAAGTGCTTGGCACGACGATAGACGATGCCGCCGGGGAAGCGTTTGACAAAGTGTCGAAGTTTTACGGCCTGGGCTACCCGGGCGGGCGCTGCATCGACGAGTTGGCGGCCAAAGGCGACCCGAATGCGTTTCGCTTTCCCCTGCCGAATTTGCACAAGGGCGACCACCGTTATGACGTTTCGTACTCCGGCCTAAAAACGGCGGTGGTGCATCAGTTGGAATTGTTCCGCGTCAAAACCGGCTCGCCGGACACCGCGTTGGCCGATATTGCCGCGTCGTTTCAGCGGACGGCCGTAGAGATTTTGCTGCGGGCGCTTTTTCGCGTGGTAGAGGACACCGGCATTTCCACGGTGGTTTCAGGCGGCGGGGTGGCGGCCAACTCGTACCTGCGGGCGCGGCTTGCCGGACGCGGCGACATTCACGCCATATTCCCGCCCGCGCGCCTGTGCGGCGACAACGGGGCAATGGTGGCAGGTCTGGCGTTCCGGTATTTTGAACGCGGCCATTCCTCGCCGCTGTCCACCACCGCCGCCGCCCGCACTGCGGGTTTTAGAAAGCGCTATCCGTAGGGCTTGATTTTGAGCGGCTACTGATTACCGGCCAAGGCCTGGCTAAAGTCTTCGATGAGGTCGTCCGCGTCTTCCATGCCGGGCGATACGCGGATAAGCGTGTCGCTGATACCCAGCCGTTCCCGTTCCACAGCCGGCATGGCGGCGTGGCTCATGCGTACCGGATAGCTGATGATAGTTTCGACACCGCCCAGACTCACCGCCGCCGCCGCAAGACGGGAGGCCGCGAGAAAGCGCCGCGCGCGCTCTGCCGTGTCGGTTTTGAAGGAAAGCACCGCGCCCGCACCGCCGGCCTGCGCCGCGTGCACATCACAGCCCGGGTGCCCCGCCAGAGCCGGGTAGTAGACCGCGCGGACATGCGGGTGGCCGCCCAGGAATTCCGCCAGCGCGCGCGCCGTTTTTTGCGCTTCTTCCAGCCGTACTTTAAGGGTTTTTATCCCCCGCAGCACCAAAAATACATCCCACGGCCCGGGCACCGCGCCAAAGGAATTTTGCACGGCGTACAGCCGTTTTCCCAGCTCGCGGGTGCGGACGGCGGCAAGGCCGAGTATGACGTCGCTGTGGCCGCCCAGGAATTTGGTTGCCGAATGAAGGACAATGTCGCAGCCCAGTTCGAGCGGACGCTGCAGGTACGGCGTCATAAACGTATTGTCAACAATGGTGATAAGGCCGTTTTCGCGGGCAAAGTCCGCCGCGGCGCGCAAGTCGGTGATTTTAAGAAGCGGGTTCGACGGCGTTTCCAAAAACAGCGCGCGGGTGTTCGGTTTAAGCGCCGCCTTCAGGTTGTCGATGCTGGATGCGTCCACGGCGCTGTGTTCCAGCCCCCAGCGCTTGAAGAACACGTTGAACAGCCGGTAGGTGCCGCCGTAAATGTCCTCCGCGCTGATAATGTGGTCGCCGGCGGCAAACATACCCAGCACAGACGCGGCGGCGGCAATGCCGCTGGAAAATGCGTAACCCGCCGCGCCCCCTTCCAAGAGCGCGATAGTCTCTTCCAGCGCCTTGCGCGTAGGATTACCGGAACGCGCGTAGTCGAACTCCTGTCGCCCTTCAATATCAAGCTGGGCAAACGTCGACGTCTGCACCACCGGCACCCCCAGCGCGCCCGTGTGCTCGTCGTAGTCGTGCCCGTTGTGAATTAACTGCGTACCCTTCCGCATCACCACACCTTAGCCGCCAATCAGCGCTTCCCTAGCGGACGCTATATTTAGCGGCCGCCACCCTTACGCAGCGCTTCCCACAAACCATTCAGGTACGCGATACCCAGCGCACGGTCATACAAACCGTACCCGGGACGCCCCTGCTCATTCCAAATCATACGGCCATGGTCAGGACGAATGTAGCCGGTAAACCCAATGTCGTAGTACGCCTTCATAATTTCGTACACATCAAGGCTGCCGTCAGCAGAAAGGTGGGACACCTCGTTAAAGTTGCCGCGCGCGTGAATCTTTACATTACGCACATGCGTAAAATGAATACGCGGCCCAAACTCGCGAATCATAGCCGGAATATCGTTATCAGGATTTGCGCCGAAACAACCAGTACACAGCGTCAGGCCGTTGTACGGACTATCAGCCAGCGAGAACAAACGCCGGACATCCTGCGCGTTACGCACAATACGCGGCAAACCAAAAATCTCCCATGGCGGGTCGTCGGGATGCACAGCCATTTTTACATGATGTTTTTCGCAGGCAGGCATAATCGCATTCAGGAAATACTTAAAGTTAGCAACCAGCTTCTCCTCGGTTACATCCTTGTACGCGGCGAACAACTCCTTCAGCCGCTCCATACGCTCAGGCTCCCAGCCCGGCATCAAAAACCCCCGCGAACTTTTAGCGATAGTTTCCGCAATATTTTCGGGATCAATCTTATCAATAACACTCTGTTCATACGAAAGCGCCGTAGAACCATCCTCGAGCGGCTTAAACAAATCACTGCGCGTCCAGTCGAAAACAGGCATAAAGTTATAGCAAATCACCTTAACCCCGGCCTCACTCAAATGCTTAATCGTCGTGATATAGTTTTCTATACACCGGTCGCGCTCCGGCGCGCCAGTCTTGATAGCGTCGTGAATGTTGACACTCTCAATAACCTCAAGCGAAAGCCCCGCCGCGTTCACCAGCGATTTAAGCTCCGCAATCTGCTCCTTCGGCCAGACCTCCCCCGCGGGAATACCATACAAAGTCCCCACCACACCCGGCCGCCCCGGAATCTGCCGAATCTGCTCCAAAGTGATACAATCATCTTTGGGGCCGAACCACCTAAAAGTCATCTTCATAAACGCCCCCACAAAACAAACTGTGTTTAGAACATTAGGGCAACGCTGATTAAATCGAATCTAATCAGCGTTGCCCTTTGTAATTGCTCATTTCATTACGCAATTACGGGTAAGAAGCACTGATTGCGCCATACATGGCGAATGCTCGTTGGCGTTTAATCAGTGCTTCTTTAGAACATTAGCATACGAGCGATGCACACACCTTGTCAAGGTAACGGAGGGCGGCGGCTGGCCGCCATGGACGGCGGCTGGTGTCCAAGTGTGCAGTTTTCGCGTAGCGCAAACTGCATAAGCAAAAACGGCTCGGATGGCGGCATGGATGCCTGCCCAAAGTGCTGCGCACTTTGGGCTTGTCGTTTACGCTTTGCTTAAACTACAGCAAGGTCAAAACGCCATGGATGGCGGCATGGATGCCGCTGGGATTTGGCAAGGCCGCTTTGCGGCCTTGGTTTAGTTTACGCTTTGCATAAACTAAACGCTAACCAAAACGCCATGGATGGTGCCGCCATGGAGGGCGGCTGGTGTCCAAGTGTGCAGTTTTCGCGTAGCGCAAACTGCATAAGCAAAAACGGCACGGAGGCCGTTTTTGCGCCGCGCAAGGGATAGAAGCGGAAATACTTTTTGCCAGAGGCAAAAAGATTGGAGCGGATAGCCCGGTACCCGCCTACGGCGGGTATGCGCCCGTATTTCCGGCATGTTCTTTACCGCGCATTGACAGTTGCGGCCTGGATATGGTACAGTTTTTGCCATGCCCGATGTGTCGTTTTTTTCGGATGCCGATTTTGAATGTTATAAAAAGCTCATTTATAAGGAAAGCGGTATTGTCTTTACCGCGAATAACCGCTCTATTCTGGAGGGGCGGCTGCGGGAGCGGCTGCGTCAGCAAAAATCGGTGTCGGTCGGGGACTATTTTAAGGCGATTAGCGCGGATGCTGACGAATTAAAGCGTTTTCTGGACGCAATTACAACTAATCTTACGAGTTTTTTTAGGAATTTGCCGCATTTTTCGGCGCTGGAGAAATTTGTGCTTCCCGAAATTATTGCCGCTAAACGGCCGGGTTCCGAGCCGTGTCTGCATATTTGGAGTGCCGGCTGCTCGACAGGCGAGGAGCCGTACTCGATTGCTATGCTGCTGAATGAAAAGCTGCCGGCGCCGTGGAAATTCGATATTGTGGCGAGTGATTTAAGTTTGAAGTGTCTTATGACGGCCAAAGAAGGCTTTTACGCGGCTGACCGTATTGTCGGCATTCCTGATGCGTATCTGGAAAAGTATTTTGACAAGCTGGAAAATGGTTACAAGGTTAAGGATAGCATTAAATCAAAGGTTCGCTTTGACTATCATAATCTTATCAATTTGTCTACCTGGCGCAATTTTGATGTTGTGTTTTGTCGTAATGTGCTGATTTATTTTGACGAGGCGGTGCAGACGCAGGTGGTGAATCATTTTTGGAATTCTATGGCTAATAAGGCATTTTTGTATATTGGTCACAGCGAATCTTTGTTTGCGATGAACACAAAGTTTGAATTTGTGAAGACGCAGTGGGCTACGCTTTATAAAAAGTGGGTTGCTTGATGGTAAGCGTGGGTGGTATGGATAGTCTTTCTGTTTTGGTTGTTGATGATTCGGCTTTGATGCGTAATCTTGTGGGTAAAATGATTAACGCTACCAAGGGGCTGCGTGTCGCGGGGTCGGCGGCGAATGGTGCCGAGGCGCTGGAAAAATTGCCGCTTTTGGATGTCGATGTTATTGTTCTGGATATTGAAATGCCGGTGATGAACGGTATCGAATTTCTGCGGCGGCGTAAGGCGGCGGGTATCAAGATTCCGGTGGTTGTGCTGTCGTCTATTGCTGAAAAGGGGGCCGCTGTTACGATTGAGGCGCTTTCTTTGGGGGCGAGTGATTTTGTTCAAAAGCCGTCTGGTTCCGAGAGTTTGAATATTGCGTCGGTCAAAGACCAGGTTGTCGAAAAATTGTTTGGGTACGGGAATCGGTTCCGAAAGTATTTTAAGAAAAAGCCGCCGGTAAAATTGCTGGCGGATGGCAAGTCTGCCGCAGGTGTTGCCGGGGAGCGGCGGCTGGTTACGCCGGTTCGGCGGACGGGTAAAATCGAACTTATTTGTATTGGTGTCTCGACGGGGGGGCCGGACGCGCTGCGGGTGGTGTTTTCTACCATAGACGCTGACTTGAAGGTGCCGGTGTGTGTTGTTCAGCATATGCCGGAGGGTTTTACCAAGGAGTTTGCCCGTAGTCTGGATAAGATTTGTCCGCTTGATGTTATTGAAGCGTCTGATGGTGTGGAGTTGTCCGCAGGGCGTATTGTTATTGCGCGGGGGGCGGCTCATCTGGAGGTCGAAAAGCGCGACGGGCGCGCTTTCGCGCGTCTGTCGTCCGCGCCGCCTGTGTGCGGGCACAAGCCGTCGGCTGATGTGTTGTTCGCGTCCGCGGCAGTGGTGTTCCAGAATCATGTGCTGGGTGTGATTATGACTGGTATGGGTAAGGACGGGTCGACTCAGTTGGGGACTATTTATCGTGAGGGCGGTCTTACATTGGGGCAGGATGAGGCGACGTCGGTTGTGTATGGTATGCCGCGTGTCGCGTACGAATTGGGGTATGTGATGGAGCAGGTGCCGCTGGAGCGTATGGGGCAGCGTATTAGTGAAGCGGCTAAGCGGGGGCGTTTGTAGCGTTCTGCGCCGTCCGCCGCAGGGGGCTCCCGCAGGGGGGCGGGCGAAAATGTACGGATTTGTTCGGCAGGTTCACTTTGGGCACCGCTCCCTCTTAGGGGCTGGGGGGGCTGGGTGTTGCACTTCAGGGTTGAAAGCGGGTCCATTATATAAATTGAAAGTTGAGAAATGAGAATTGAAAATTGGTTTATTCATTCTCCACTCCCCATTTTCAATTCTCCATTTGTCTCCATCGGCCTAATCATACTTGCCTTTTGCCTCCTGAACGGAGTGTACCATAGGGGATTGCGGGGGAGCAATATAAGGGAATATGGAAAAGCCCACCCTATCAACAACTTATTGAATCAGTTGGGGGGATGCCCCCCTCGCTCCAGCCCTGCCGCAAACGCTACCCCCCAAGCAGGGGAAACGCCGCGCGCCGACCACCGGGAGGATAAGCCGCCATGGATGGCGCGCCA
>JAITGR010000130.1 GCA_031280455.1 Spirochaetaceae bacterium | reverse complement strand
TTTTCGATGCTTTGCAGGCGGCGCATGTCCGCCTCGTCCCCAATGCTCACGCAGATTCCGCGCTTCCCCGCCCGTCCCGCCCGTCCGGCGCGGTGCGTGTACACAGCGGCATCTTCGTTTACGCCAAGCGTTACAACATGGCTAATGCCGGCAATGTCCAGGCCGCGCGCGGCTAAATCGCTGGAGACAAGAATGTCCACGCCGCCGTTCTTTTCGCCGCGCCGGAAATTTTCCAGCGCTGTCCGGCGTTCTTTTTTATCCTGCCCGCTGTACAGACATTCAACCTTCCGTTTATGGTGGCGCAGTTTCGCCGTAATTTCGCGTATTTCGCCGGAATCGCCGGCAAACACCAGCGCTTTTTCAAAACGCGCCGCGGCCAGCAGCGACCGGAGCGTCGCAATGCCGTCGCGCCGGCAGCACCACAGCGCCCAGTGTTCTATCTGGCGTTGCAGGGCTTCGTTTTCGTCCGTTTCTTCAAACCCGAATTCCCTGCGGCACAGTTCTTCCAGCGCCGCAAGCCCGCCCCTGTCCAATGTCGCCGAAAGGGCAATGTTCTGCCGCGAGAACGGCAGCGCGGCCAGCAGCTCGCTTGTCTCGTCCCGCTGTTCACGAACCATTAGGCGGTCGGCTTCGTCCAAAACCAGTGTACGCACGGCGTTTAATCGCAGTCTTCCGGCGTAGCGAAGTTGCAGGATGCGGCTTACGTTCCCCACGACTATGTGCGGACGCTCTTTTTTTAGGCTGCGTATCTGGTGTTCAACATTGCCGCCGCCGGCGCACAAGACTGCTTGTACCGGCAATTCGGCGCTTAAAAAATCCGCCTCGGCTTTTATCTGCGCGGCAAGCTCGATTGTGGGGCTTACTATCAACACGGACGGGAAGCCGCGCCGCCCGCCGGGATCCTCGCCGGCCAGCTGGTGCAAGAGGGGGAGCAGGTAGGCGTACGTTTTGCCGGTGCCGGTCGCCGACCGGAACGCCAGGCTTTCACCGGCGAGGATGCGCGGCACGCATAATGCCTGAATCCGCGTCGGCGCGTGTATGCCGCGTGTGGCAAGGCGGCGCGCAAGGCAGGGGTTTACGCCGCAGAACGATGGCGGTTGTTCAGTGTCCATGGTTTTTTGGGCTTCCCTCGCGCGACCGCGCGAGGGGAGAGAAGCGCCGGCGGCAGAATCCGCAGCCGGCGCTTCTTGCGGGAACTAATTCCCCAGGCGTTTTTCTATCGCGTCAAGCTGCGCGGACAACTCCGCCGGCAGTTTCGCGCCGAATTTGGGGTAATGGTTAGCCCGCACATCGGCGATTTCGGCCTTCCAGCCTTCAATATCCACCTTGAGGATTGACTTCATGTCTTCTTCGCTTACGCCGTTTGGCCGCGTAATCGCGCCGGCTGTCGGCAGAATGCCAATCGGCGTGTCCACGCTGTCGCCCGTGCCGTCGCAGCGGTCGAAAATCCAGGCCAGAACGCGGCTGTTTTCGCCGTAGCCCGGCCAGATGAATTTTCCGGCGTCGTTCTTGCGGAACCAGTTGACAAAAAAGATTTTGGGCAGTTTGCCCGCGTCTTTGGCGTTTTTGCCGAGCGAAAGCCAGTGATTAAAGTAATCGCCCATGTGGTAGCCGCAGAACGGCAGCATGGCAAAGGGGTCGCGCCGTATCGTTCCCGCTTTGAGGTCGAGCGCGGCGGCGGTAACTTCGGAGCCGACAATCGACCCCATGAATACGCCGTGCGCCCAGTCTTTCGCCTGGTTTACCAGCGGAATGGTCTTTGGCCGCCTGCCGCCAAACAGAAACGCGCTAATCGGCACGCCTTTCGGGTCTTCCCACTCGCGGGCAACAACCGGGCACTGCTTTGCCGGGCCGGTAAAACGGCTGTTCGCGTGCGCCGCCGGCTCCTGGTCTTTGTTGCCCTTCTCCTGCACCCACTTTTTCCCCTTCCAGTCGATAAGCTCGCCGGGGGCATCGTAGCCAATACCCTCCCACCACACGTCCTTGTCGGCAGTCATCGCCACGTTCGTAAATATCGTGTTCTTTTTGATGGTATCCATGGCGTTTTTGTTGGACTCGTCGTTTGTCCCCGGCGCTACGCCGAAGAAGCCCGCTTCGGGATTTATCGCGTACAGGCAGCCGTCGCTGCCAAACTTCATCCAGGCGATGTCATCGCCGACGGTCTCGACCTTCCAGCCGGGCAGTGTGGGGATGAGCATGGCGAGGTTTGTTTTTCCACAGGCCGAAGGAAACGCGCCGGCTATGTATTTAACCGCGCCTTTGGGGTTGGTTATTTTGAGGATGAGCATGTGCTCGGCGAGCCAGCCTTCGTCCCGCGCCAGTACGCTGGCTATGCGCAGCGCCAGGCATTTTTTGCCGAGCAGCGCGTTTCCGCCGTACCCGGAGCCGTAGCTCCAAATCTCGCGCGTTTCGGGGAAGTGGGAAATGTATTTTTTATCCAGCGGCGCGCAGGGCCAGACGCCGTTGTCTTTTTCGCCGGCGGCCAGCGGTTTGCCAACCGAATGATAGCACGGCACAAAAAAGCCGTCCCCGCCCAGTACGTCAAGCACCCGCGTGCCGACGCGCGCCATGATGTGCATGTTGGCGACGACATAGGGCGAATCGGTAATTTCAACGCCGATTTTGGCAATATCCGATCCGACCGGCCCCATCGAAAATGGAATGACGTACATAACGCGGCCTTTCATCGAACCGCTGTACAGGCCGCGCATTGTTTTTTTCAACTCTTCCGGCTCCACCCAGTTATTGGTCGGGCCTGCGTCTTCTTTGGTACGCGAAGCAATGTAGGTCCGCGCCTCCACACGGGCGACATCGGAGGGGTCGGAGCGGAACAGCACACAACCCGGCCTTTTTTGCGGATTCAGTTCGGTCGCAAGGCCTGCGTCCTTGGTAATCTGAATCATACGGTCGTATTCAGCCGTACTTCCATCGCACACTTCAATAGAATCGGGCTGCATAAGCGCCGCCGATTCCTCTACCCATTGTTTTAATTTGGCATGTTTTAGTTCACTAACTTGCATCGGTGTAATCTCCTTTCGTGCAAAAAAATTCGAGCGTCGCCCGCCTACAACCAGACGGCCGCTTCCGTACTCTACGGAATACTCGTACAAACCGCTACCAGCATACCGCGCCGGCAAAACATTGTCTAGATTGCGGATTGGCGGCGGTATATCAAAGCACGGCCAGACGCGCCGCCTTGCTCTGATATACTGGCTGGCAACCTCGGGCTTTAGATTTTTTTCTGAACTCCGATAATCTCCATAGAGGTATCAATATGAGAACAAATGGCACAATTTTTGTTTTATGTGGAATATTGGGTTTGGTGGGCATTGTGGCGCTGCCGGCTCAAAACCAGGCGAATGTAAAAACTCTTTCCGGTGAGCTTACTTCGCTGCACACTTTTTTGTCCGGCGAAAATATAAACGGCAAAGAACGGCATGACGCGCTGATCCGGCTTGCCCGTATTCAGCTTCTTTCGGGCGATATTGAGGCGGCGGCGGCGTCCTGGGAACAGGCGGCGTACGCGGAGAGTGGTGTTCGGGACGACATGGCGCTGCCGGAAGGCGCGGCCTGCGCTATGGCTATGGGCGAATGGGACAAAGCTGAATCTGCCGCGCGCATCGTCCTGCTTACTGCCCGCGACGACCGCAAAACTTTTTTGAAGGCGAAATATTTGAACGCGCAGATAGAAGCGTTTCGCTCCGGCGACACAATGATTTTGGATACCTTCCTGAGCGATGCTGAATTCGCGCAGGAGCGGGCTGCTATCTACTACACGCTTTGGAAAACGTCGGGGCTTGACGAGTACAAAAACCGTCTCCTTATCGAGTATCCCGAAAGTCCCGAAACAAAATCGTTGTTGATTGAGGCGGGCGCGGTCTCCAACGTGCGGGTGTTTCCCGGCGCTATGTGGCTGCTGCCCGGGACAAAAGCGCCCGGCACCTACGCCGCCCGCGAAGCGCTTATGGCGCCGCTGGGCGCGCTGGAAACGGCCTCGCCGCCGGCGGTGCAAACAGGGCTTTTTAGCGCGCAAAACAGCGCGCTCGCCCAGCAGGGGCGGCTCATTGCCCAGGGTTTCCAGGCAAACGTAAGTCTGCGCCAGGCCGCGGGCGGCGAATACTGGGCGGTGTCCGTGCCGGCAGGCTCGGATATAAACTCAACAGTGCTCAAACTGAAAGAAGCCGGTTACGACGCGCTCCCCATGTTTTAATCAGCAGCCGGTCGCCGGCTTTTCCGCCGAAAGCGACCGGCTCCCCGCGCCCGCCGCCAACAATAACTGTCCGAGTCCGCCTGTCAGCCATACCTGCGTATTGTACCATAGTGCGTGTGCTGAAATCAATGCGCCCCTTGTTTTCGGGCGGGGGGCGCGCTACAATGACGCATGATGCGCGTCAGTGATTCGCTGCTTTCACGGTTTACCGAGCCTAGGCGGGACGCACTGTGGGGGCATATTTACCTGACGCCGGAGCTGGAGGCGATTACGCAGAGTACGCCGTTTATGAAGCTGCACCGGATTTGTCAGTTGGGGCCGGCGTATCTTTGCTACCCGGGGGCGACGCACACTCGTGCCGCACATTCGTTTGGTGTGTACTATCTGGCGCGGCGGATTTTGCTGCGGCTGCTGGAAGAGGGGTCGGGGTCGTATGTCAGCCGCGAGGGGCTTGTTTCGATGTTGTGCGCCGCGCTGCTGCACGACATTGGCCACTTTCCGTACGCACATTCGCTTAAAGAACTGCCGCTTTTGGATCACGAAAAATTGTCGGCGCAGATTATTCGCGCCGAGCCGCTTAAATCGCTGATTGGCAAGACGGGCGGCGACCCGTATTTTGCCGCGGCGATTATCGACCTGGGACTGGAAGGCGGCGGCAATCCTGAGCTTGCGTTCTACCGGAAAATCCTTTCCGGCGCGCTTGACCCGGACAAGCTGGACTATCTTAACCGCGACGCGCGGTACTGCGGCCTTCCGTACGGCGCGCAGGATGTTGATTATGTGATTAGTATGCTGCATCCGCACCAGCAGCGCGGGGTCGAGATAGACGCGCGCGGTATTCCGAGCGTGGAGTCGGTGCTGTTTTCCAAGTACCTGATGTACCGCAGCGTGTACTGGCATCACCGCGTACGCGCGGCGACATCGATGGTTAAAAAAGCAGTGTACGAAGGGCTGAACGACGGCGTGCTTGCCGCGGAGGAGTTGTACGGTCTGGACGACGACGGCCTGTTCGCGCTGCTTGCTTCCCGCGCGCATCCGGCGTTTGAGTTGGCCGCCCGTGTTAAGGCGGGGCAGCTTTTTTCGCTGGAAAACGAGTTCCGCTACAACGAGGACGAGCACGGCCAGCTTTTGGATCTCCGCCGGCGCGCCGGGCGGGAGGCCGAAATAGCCGGGGAGCTTTCGCGCGTGTACAAGCGGCATATTCCGGCGCGGCACGTTGTGATTGATGTGCCGGAACCGGTGGTGTTTGACGCGGACTTATGGGTACAGGACGAGGCGTGCGG
>JAITGR010000086.1 GCA_031280455.1 Spirochaetaceae bacterium | reverse complement strand
TTGCAGCGGATAGCGCGGTTTTTGGCTTAAAAATCCGCATCCATGCGGATTTTTAAGCTGGCGTTTTGCTGCGCAAAACTATCCAAGGCGCTGCGCGCCTTGCTTTTTCGGCTCGCCATCCATGGTGGAGCAAAAATGCGCCCCAATTTAATACATACGCCGCTAACGTTCCTCGTCAGGCGGGTTTATAACGGTGGCCGGTTCGTCCGCTATTTTTACCGTGAGTAATCCGAATAATGTCATAAGAAAAACCGAGATCGGCATTATGTAGTTGAAGAGCGCCCACGGCGCGTATTCCAGCGCGCTCACCCCCAGAATGCCAAACATGTACACGCCGCAGGTGTTCCAGGGTACCAGCGGGCTTGTTACCGTCCCCGCGGCTTCCAGCGCGTTGCTGAGCATTTTTGGGTGCAAGCCGCGTTTGCGGTAGCTGCCGCTGTACATGCGGCCGGGGACGACGAGCGAAATGTACTGTTCGGGCATGGTCGCGTTGCTGGCGACGCAGGTAAGCAGTGTCAGCCCCACAAGGCTGGCCGCGCCTTTTGCCAGCGTGATGAGTTTTTCGACAATCACCTCGAACTGGCCGGTTTTTTCCATAATGCCGCCAAAGGTCATGGCGAGTATGGTCAGCGAAATCGAGTACATCATGTTGTTAAGGCCGCCGGCGGTTAAAAGTTTGTCCAGGGCGGCGTTGCCGCTTTCGCTGGTGTAGCCGTTGTAGGCGCATTCCAGCAGGGTGCCGAAGCTGGTGCCTTGCACAAGAGAGCCCAGAACGCCGCCTGAAAAAATGCCGAGGAACAGGCCGGGTATCGCGGGCATTTTTAGGCTGATAGAAAGAATGACCACAAGCGGCGGGAGCAGCAGCAGCGGGTTTATCACAAAGACTTCCCGCAGGCCGCCCGTTATCGCCCGCAAATTCGCCATATCCGCGCCGCCGCCGCCGAAGCGCAGACCGGCTATCAGGTACACCAGCGCCACAATGACGTAGGCGGGCACGGTCGATTTCAGCATGAACTTGACGTGCGTAAACACGTCGGTACCCGCCATAGCCGGCGCGAGGTTGGTCGTGTCGCTGAGCGGCGACATTTTGTCGCCGAAGTACGCGCCGCTTATAACCGCGCCGGCCGCCATGGGCAGCGGAATGCCCAGACCGGCGGCCACGCCCATAAGCGCAAGGCCTATGGTGCCCGCCGTGCCCCAGGAACTGCCAGTTGCCAGCGACGTAACGGAACAGGTGAACAGCGTCGCTATCAGAAAAAATGACGGCGATATGATTTTAAGGCCGTAAAAAATCATCGCGGGGACAATGCCGGATACCAGCCATACGCCGACCAGCACGCCGATTATCGCCAGTATCAGAACAGCCTGAAGCGCCTGCCGTATGCCGTCGAACATGGCGTTTTCGATGTACTGCCATTTGTACCCTAAAAAGAGCGCCATAAGCGCCGCGAAGGCCGCGCCCAGAATCATCGGGATATGCGGGTCAACGTGAAAAACGGCTATGCCTATCGACATGACCGCGACTAAAAATGCCAGCGAAAGCAGCGCCTGCCACAGTTTTGGCGCGCGTCCGCGCCCGTTTGTTGTAGTGTTCATTATGTCTCCTTGAATATAGATTTCTGATTTCGGGTTTCAGGGACCGGGTGCCGGGGACCGGGGTTTTGCGCCGGTAATCCGTAACGTACCAGAATGCCTGCCGTGCTCTGAATTATCGCCAAAACCTCCGTTCCCTGACCCCCGAACCACGAACCCTACCCTAGGCGTATACTGATTGACTGCCCGTGGGCGGGGAGGCCCTCCATTTTGGCAAAACACAGCGCCGGCGCGGCCAGCGCGGCCAGCGCCGTTTTGGTTGCCGTCTGCTGAAACTGGACGCGCAAGAACGAGCCCACCCACAGGCCGGAGGCGAAGCGGGCGGTTCCGTTTGTCGGCAGAATGTGGTTGGGGCCGGACACAAAGTCGCCCAGCGCGACCGGCGCGTACGTGCCGACAAACAGCGAACCGTAGGCGGTAAGCGCGGCCTGCGCCGCGCGCTCGCGTTCCGGCGCGACCTGCAGCGACAGATGTTCAGGCGCCATGTCGTTGGCAAACGCCAGCGCCTCCTCCAGCGTTTCTGTCAGGTACACCCCGCCGCCTGACTCCCAGGCAGCCCGCGCCGCATGATAGTCCGCCCGCGAAAGCAGCGCTTCAACATGGCGCAGTACATCGAGCGCCAGCGCCTCGCTGGTGCACACCAAAAACGCGCGGGCGGCTGCGTCGTGTTCTGCCTGGGCGAGCAAGTCGGCGGCGATACAGGCGGCGCTGGCCTGGTCGTCGGCGATAATCAGCACCTCGCTGGGGCCGGCCAGCGCGTCGATGCCGACCGTGCCGGCAAGCTGCCGCTTCGCTTCGGTAACATAGCGGTTTCCCGGGCCGGCGATAAAATCCACCGGCGCGACGGGGCCCGCGCCAAACGTGAACGCGGCAATCGCCTGCGCGCCGCCCATGCAGAAGATTTCGTCCGCGCCGGCTATATCCATGGCCGCCAGCACCGCCGGATGAATGCCGGAAGGCCCGGTTGCCGGAGAGCACGCCGCGACAGACGGCACACCGGCGGCCTTCGCGGTAACAATGCTCATCAGCGCGGAACTGGCAAGCGGCTTGCGGCCGGCGGGGACGTAGCAGCCGGCGCGCGAAACCGGACGCAGCGCGTGCCCCAGCGTAAGCCCGGGAACATCGGACTCGTATTCCAGCGGCAAGAGGCACGCTTTTTGGCGGCGGGCAAACTCGGCAATGCGGCCGGCGGCGCGGCGCAGACTGTCGAGCGTCCCCGCGTCCAGCTCTCTGTACGCGCGCGCGACCGCGCCGGCATCGACAGCCAGCGGCGCGGCGGGAAACGCGCCGTACCTCGCCTCGCACGCGGCAAGCGCGTCCGCGCCGCCTGAGCGCACCCGCGCGATTATTTCGGCGACACAGGCCGAAAGCCCGGACGCGCCCTCAATTGCGGCAGATGATTCATGCGGCTGTTTAATCGTACGCATCGGCTATTCAATAATCGTAATTTCTACGCGGCGGTTCATTTTTCGCCCTTCTTCGGTATCGTTATCCCCCGCCGGCCTTGCGCTGCCCCAGCCCTTGTAAATAAAGCGCTCCGCGCCGATACCCCGCGAGGTCAGCTCGTCGACAATACGCCGCGCGCGGGCCGCCGACAACTCCTGCTCACCGGCGCGCGAGCCGACAGCCGCCGTGTGGCCTTCAACAAGAAACGTGCGCTCGGGGATTTTTTTAAGCGACGCGGCAACAACGTCAAGCCTGGCCGCCTCGCCGTCAAGCAGCTGGTCGGAATCCGCCTTAAACTGCAAGTCAGAAATCGTCAGCCGCACCCCCTCGTCCACCTTTTCGACCTGCACACCCGGAATAGCGCCCACCGCGGGGGAAATATCGGCCACCAGCGCCTCGCGGTTCAACGGCTGTATACCCTGCTCAAACGTCAGCGTAAAGCCGCGGAAGCGCACCGATTTTCCGTCCGGCCAGATAAACGTTTCGTCCAGATTATCGCGCGAAAGCAGCA
>JAITGR010000071.1 GCA_031280455.1 Spirochaetaceae bacterium | reverse complement strand
CGTACACCAGCGCGCCCTGCCCCGCCCCGGCACCCCGGCGCAAAAACCTACAACCGACACCCCCCCACCGAAAACCCGCAACCCGACCCCCGACCCCCGAAACCCCGCACGCGCCGCAGGCGCGGCGACACGGCGGCACGGCCTTACAATGGCGGCCTTTTTTCGCTATGGTAAAAACATGCGCGATGATGATTTGCGGGAACGCTTGCAAAGTGAGTTTGAGTGGCTCCATCAGCACCCCGAACTGAGCGGGGCGGAGTTTGAAACAACGCGGCACATACGCGCGGCGCTGGAGGCGGCGGGCGTACCGGTGCTGGACACCGGCCTTGCGACCGGACTGGTCGCCGAAATTCGCGGGCGGGGCGCTGATACCGGCGGCACAACCGTCGCGCTGCGCGCCGACATTGACGCGCTGCCTATTACCGAAGAGACCGGCCTCCCCCACCGCTCGCGCGCCGAAGGCTGTATGCATGCGTGCGGCCACGACTTCCATACCAGCGCGCTCCTGGGCGCCGCCCTGCTCCTCGCCGAAAACCGCGCGACCCTCCCCGGCACCGTAAAACTCATTTTTCAGCCGGCGGAAGAAAGCTCAGGCGGCGCGGCGCAGGTACTGGCCACAGGCGCGCTAGAGGACGTCCGCGAAATCTACGGCCTCCACGTCATGCCGAATTTGGCGAGCGGCGTTATCGCAATAAAAGAAGGCGCGACCTTTGCCGCCAGCGCGAAATTCACCGTGGACCTGCGCGGCACAGGCGGCCACGCCGCCATGCCCGAACAGTGCAAAGACCCCGTACTCGCCCTGGCAGCGTTAATCCAGGCCGCGCAGAGCATCGTAAGCCGCCGCACAAGCCCGTTCGATGCCGTTGTCGTCAGCTTTACCCATATCGAAGCTGGCCGCACCTGGAACGTCATCCCCGCCGCCGCCTGTGCCGAAGGGACAATACGCGCGCTTGGGACAGAACGCTGCGAGCAGGCGGCGCGGGAACTGGAACGCCTGTGCGCCGGCATCGCCAGCGCCTATGACGTTGAAATTGTGCCGCGTGTGATACCCGACACACCGGCGACCAACAACAACAGCGCGCTCTGCGACTTTGCCCGCGAAACCGCCCGCGCCACAGGCTGCCGCGTCATCGAATTTACGCCGATTATGGGCAGCGAAGATTTTGCGCTCTACCAGCAGCGCATACCCGGCGTGTTTTTCTGCGCCGGAGTGCAGAGCCCCTTCCCGCTGCACCACCCGCGCTTTCTGGCCGATACCGCCGCGCTGCCACAGTGCGCTAGGCTTTTGGCGCTTTTAGCCGAACGCGCGCTGCACCGGCTTCAGACTGAAAGGCCGGGCGCAGGGCTGGGAACCCCACCCGCAGGGTTGGGGACCCCACCCGCAGGGCTGGGGCAGTGACCATTTTTGTGGATGCCGACTCCTGCCCCCGCAAAGCCCGCGCGCTCATACTGCGGGCGGCCCTGCGGCGCGGTGTGCCGTCGGTGTTTGCGGCAAACCGGAAAATCCCCGGCCTACCCAAAACCAGCCTTGTGCGGATGGCGCTCTGCTCCGGCAAAGAGGACGCCGCCGACGACTACATCGTGGAGCGGGCGCGGAAAGGCGACATTGCCGTAACGCGGGATGTGCCGTTCGCCGCCCGCCTTGTCGAAAAATCGGTAACCGTTATGAACGACCGCGGCAGGCTTTTTACCCGCGAAAATATCCGCTATTATGTGTCGCTGCGGAATGTGGCGCTGGAACTTGCCCAAAACAATCTTGGGCCGGAACGAAACGCGGCCTACGGCGCGAAGGCGCTTAAAATGTTCGCGGCGGAGTTCGACAAGCAACTGAGCCGCCTTGTTCGGGAAACCGCCGCGGACGAGCCGGATGGTAAGAGCCTGTTCAAAATCTAGGGAAGCACTGATTAAATGCCAACGAGCATTTAATCAGTGCCTCTTACCCCGTAATTGCGTAATGAAATGAGCAATTACATAGGGTAACGCGGATTAGATTCGCTTTAATCAGCGTTACCCTAGGGGCAGGCAAGATTGCCGCGCATGAGTTTTTGAACAGGCTCTAAGGAAAGCAATGAATGAATACGCCCCGCTTTTGGAAAAGCGGCTTGAAAAAATAGAAACAGTACTGCGGGATGCCCTGCCCGCCGCGCCGGACGAACGCTGGATTGCCGAAACATTCGGCCTTGCCGGCGGCAGCCTCCCTGGCGGCGCCCCCCCCGCGTCGCTCACCGGCCCCTGCCTGGAGTTGCTGGGGCGGGGCGGCAAACGCTGGCGGCCGCTGTTGGCGCTGCTGGTGTGCGAGCAGCACGGCGGCGCGGACGCGGTGCTGCCACTGGTGCCGCTGGTTGAATTCTGCCACACCGCAAGCCTTATCCACGACGACATCGAGGACAATTCGCCCGAACGCCGGGGAAAACCGGCCATACACCTCTTGTACGGCGTGGATACCGCCATCAACGCCGGCGCGTTCCTGTACTTTCTGCCGGCGCGCTGCATCGAGCGCTGGGAGGCGGGCGCGGAGGAAAAAGCGCGGGTGTTTGCGCTGTGGCAGCTTACCCTGCGCCGCCTGCACCTGGGCCAGGCCATGGACATAGCTTGGCACAACGACGCCGGATTCCCGCCGGTTGACGACTACTACACCATGTGCCGCCTTAAAACCGGCGCGCTCTCCTGCTTTGCCGCCCAGCTTGGCCTGCTTGCGGCGCGTCCGGTTGGCGCGGAGCGTCCGGTTGGCGCGGAGGAACTCACTCCCGACAAAAACCCCGTTGCGCGCGCCGCGAGCGACCTGGGACTTGGCTTTCAGATCTTGGACGATGTTCGCAACTTAAAAACAGGCATACCCGGCAAACAATTTGCCGATGATATAATAGAAGGCAAAAAAAGCCTGCCGATTTTGCTGTACGTCCACGGCGCGCCGGGAGTGGCACGGGCGGACTATGTGCGAAGATGCTTTTCCCACGCGCGGAAAAGGCCTATCTGCGGCGGGCAGATACCGGTGCGCGACCTTATCGGCGAGCTGGAACGCACGGGCGCGCTGGGTGCGGCAGAGGAATACGGGCGGCAGTTTCTGCAAGACGCGCGCCAGGCGCTCTGCGCCGCCGGCAAGACTGAAGGCGAGGCCGCCGGTATGCTGGCCGCCCTCATCGACGGCTGGGGCTGAAATCGACGCTGATTAGATTCGATTTAATCAGCGTTACCCGAGGTGCCGGTAATTTGCGGGGGGTAGCGCGAAAGCGGCGCCCCCCATTATACTATGAAAGTGTCTGTATGCCGGGGCGCGGTTTGGCCGTGTTTGGGTGTAATAAAGCAGGCAGAACGCGGGTTTTGTGTGCTTTCAATATAGGTTTAATAAGTATGGAGGAAAGAAGATATGGTAGCTAAAGGAGATATTCCAGGAAGCAGCAAGGCTCCTATGGGCATTCGCGCCGACGGCGGCGGGCCTTACCGGGTGTTGATTGTTGACGATTCAATGTTTATCGCCAAGCAGCTTGGACAAATCCTTACATCGGAAGGTTTTGAAGTGGCTGATACGGCTGCGGACGGCGCTCAGGGGCTGGAAAAATACAAGGCCGGCAAGGATTCTATCGACCTGGTAACTATGGACATTACCATGCCCATTATGGACGGCGTATCGGCGCTGGAAAAAATTCTTGAGGTAAACAAGGATGCCAAAGTTGTTATGGTCAGCGCGCTGGGTAAAGAGGACATCGTAAAAAAATGCCTGCTGCTTGGCGCAAAGTCGTACATTGTAAAACCGCTCGACCGCGCAAAGGTTTTGGAGCGCATTGTTTCGATTTTATCCAGATAAAATCACGGAACGCTGCCTCCAAACCGCAATTTTGGGGACGGCCTCCTGCTGATGTGCCTGGCGGCTTTTCATGTATCCATTCGCGGCTATCGAACCAAAATGGCAGTCATTTTGGGAAAAAGACAAGACATTTCGCGCGGTAGAAGACCCGTCGTTCCCTAAAGAACGGCGGCGCTATGTCTTGGATATGTTCCCGTATCCGTCTTCGCAGGGACTCCACGTGGGCCACCCAGAAGGCTATACGGCAACGGATATTTACTGCCGCTACCTGCGCGCAAACGGCTTTAATGTGCTGCACCCCATGGGCTTTGATGCCTTCGGCCTTCCCGCCGAAAATTACGCGATAAAAACAGGCCGCCACCCCGCGCTGACAACTGCCGAAAACATCGAACGCTTTCGCGCCCAGATAAAAAAATTCGGCTTTTCCTACGACTGGGACCGCGAGGTTGATACGTCCAGCGAGGCATACTACCGCTGGACGCAGTGGCTTTTTCTTCAATTGTATAAAAAAGGGCTTGCGTACGAGGCGGACAGCCCCATCAACTGGTGCCCGTCCTGCAAAACCGGCCTGGCTAACGAGGAAGTAAAAGACGGCGAATGTGAGCGCTGCCACAGCAAGGTAACACGCCGCCGCCTGCGCCAATGGGTGCTAAAAATCACCGCGTACGCCGAGCGGCTCCTATCCGGCCTGGACGCGCTGGACTGGCCGGAGCCGGTTAAACTCATGCAGCGTAACTGGATTGGCAAGAGTCAGGGGGCGGAAGTCCGCTTTGACATTGAAGGCGCGGGGCAAAGTCTTGTTGTCTACACCACCCGCCCGGACACGCTGTACGGCGTAACCTACATGGTCGTCGCGCCGGAACACCCGCTGGTGCCGGTCATTACCACGCCGGAACAGCGGACGGCAGTCGAAGCGTACGTCGCCGCCGCCGCCTGCAAAAGCGACCTTGAACGCTCCGCGCTGGCCAAAACAAAAACCGGCGTGTTTACCGGCGCGTACGCGGTAAATCCGGTAAACCAGCGCCGCGTGCCGGTGTGGGTGGCCGATTACGTGCTTATCAGTTACGGCACCGGCGCGATTATGGCCGTCCCCGCCCACGACGAGCGCGACTGGGAGTTCGCCAAAACCTTCGGCCTGCCGGTGGTGCAGGTAGTTTCGCCAAC
>JAITGR010000070.1 GCA_031280455.1 Spirochaetaceae bacterium | reverse complement strand
CGGGCGATAGCGCGCGATATAACACCGCTTATCAGGACAATCAGAACAAGGAACGCCCCCGAAAACATGGTTATAATCCGCATATTCATCCGCATATTGCCGATAATATCGTTTTCTGGAATGATGATACCTATGTTCAAATCCAGCCCGTTGCCTATGCTCATCGGCGAAATCATGGAAATATAGTTGCTGCCCTGGTGCGTTATTCTGGTATACTTTTCCGGCGCAAGCAGGGTTTTTTTAAGAATGATCCGGCTTGTATCGTCGGGATATACATCGAGCGACGCTATATTGTAGGTAAGGCCGCCGTACTGGTCTATTTTCTTTTCAAACAGTTTTTCAAAGTCTTCATCTTTTTTTGCCTGTATCGCAACGAGGTTGTTTTCTTTATCCAGAATAAAAACGCGCGTTCCCGGGGTCGGCTGTACGCCGGCCAAAAAGCGGGAAAGCTCGTTGACCGCAATGTCAACGCTGCTTACGCCTATCATGTTGCCAAAATTGTCGAACACCGGCGCGGCGCAGGTAAAGCCAGGCAGGTGGTCGGTTGCAAAAAGATACACCGGCGTCCACACAAGTTCTTTCGCTTCCTGCGCGATTCTGTACCAAATACGCCGGCGCGGGTCGTAGCCGCTCTCCGCCATTTCGTTGGAGTTGGGGTAGTGCGAATAGTACGCCGGATTGTGATGTTCCCAGCGGGTTCGTATGTAATCTCCGGTATTATTGACAAAGCGGCGCGAGTGCGAGCCGTCGGCCATGCGGTTGAGCATAATGAGGTTGCCCTGCGTATCCGAGTAGTAGAGCATCTTGAACTGCGGATATATGTTCATCAGTTCGCCATAGTACTTGAATGTGTTTTGCCCGTCCCGCTCGTTGGCAACAGGGTTTTCAAAAAAATGATACAGCAAAAACGACAAGCCCTTGTTCACTTCGGCACCGACCGCAAAATAGCTGTGTGTGCGTGTGCTTACCGACTGTTGTATTTCGTTGATGAGTGTCCGCGACAGGTCACGCAGGTTTTTTTCTGAATTTATCCACATTGAAATAAGAATGAACGCGGCGCTTACAATAATAAAAAATGCGTTGATAAATACCAGCGCGGCGGACACACGAAAGCGCGTCCGTTCTTTTACTTGCGGATGTTTTACTTTTTTACGCATTGCTTTTCTGTTCATGAAGAAGCAGCCTCCTTTTGCTGCAAGAAATGTTCGGCGGTAAGCGCGGCGATGAGCGCGTTCACGCGGCTTTCCATGCCGCCGTGCGCTGCCGTGCTGATATAAAAGCACAGCGGCTGGCGCACGCCGTTTCTGCTGACTGTCGCCCAAGGGCGGCTGCGCGTGTACCCGCGCGGTGTTTTTTCGCCAAGGCGCACAAGGCCGGCTATAATGAGCGGCGGACGGGTTCCAGACGCGGTGCGGGAAATCTCCAGCGGCCGGTCAAGGCGCGCGGCTATCTCCCGTATAAGATCGATTTCCAGGCCGCGGACGCCGCGCGCGTCCTGCGAAAGCAGCGGCGGGTAACTGGCCGCCTCCCGCACAAACACCTGCAACGGCTCCGAAGGAGCCGTTGCCGTTTTTTCCGGCGCGGCCTCCGGCAGCGCGGGCGCTTTTTCCGGCGCAGTCTTCCCCGCGCCGCCTTCAGCCCCCGTCATACCGGCCATTTCTTCCTTTGTAAGAGCGTTGGCGAATATGGCAGCGGACAGCCGGTCGGTGGCGCGCCGGCCAAAGTTGACCCGCGCCGGTTCGTCCGTTTTGCCGCCGTCGCGCCGCGCGACAAAACTGGTAGCGGTTATGTTGACAAACACTATCAAAAAGGTGCGGAAGGGGTCGATTATCGGGTCTATCGCCATAAAAATAACCAGGATGGCCTCGACCGGCAGGTTCAGCGGGTTTACCACAATGCTCAACACCGAAAGCGTTACGATGCCGGACGCGCCGGCGGTCGCGGTTCCGGCAAAAATAACGCCTATCAGTATAACAAGGTACTGCATGGCGTGGAGCTGCGCGCCGTAAATCTGCACGACAAAAAACACCGCAAGGCCAAAGTAAAAAATGTTGCCAAAGCGGCCAAGCGTCATGCCCAGCGGCAGGGTCAGGTTGACGGCGGTTCCGTTAAAGCCCAGTTTTTGGTTGAGGCAGCTTATCGAGCTGGGAAGGCAGGCCATCGAATTCCGTGTCGCAAAGCCCAGCAGCATCGGTTCAAACAGTATAGCAAACAGCCGCAGCGGATTCATCATGCCGGAGCGTATCCATATCAGCACAAACGCCACAATAAATATCGCGGCGGTTCCTATGCCGTAGAGCATGATGAATTTCGACATAGCGACAAAAATTTGCGGGCCGACCGCCGCTATCTGGCCGGCCATAAGGCAGACAAGGCCTACAGGCAGAAAGTACAGCGACCAGTTTATCAGTTTTTGGAACGCTTCAAATATCGCGGCGAGCAGGCTGATTAACAGGAGCGCCGATTCTTCCTGCAAAAACCCTATGGCTATGCCGAATATCAGCGAGAAGAACACGATGGCCATGGTGTTGCCGACGGTAAGGGCGTGGAATATGTTGGACGGGACGACGTTGCGGAAAAAGCTGGCGATACCGGACGCGCCCTGAACGCCGTCCGGCGTTTCGTTGGCCAGCGACAGGTTGATTTCCAGCGCGCCGCTTATGCCGGTGTTGTCACTGGTAGAAATGAGCCGCGAAAGCAGGGTTTGCGTCTGCTTGTCCAGACCGGCGCCAGGTTTACCCAGAATACCGCACGCCATACCGGCGGCGCTGACGGCTATCATGCAGGCGACAAACACAACGATGAGTTTGCCGATAAGACCGGCACTGCTCTTGTTCCGTATCAGTTTGCCAAGGCTGCTGGTTATCGCGGTAATGACAATCGGAATAACCGTCATTTGCAGGTAAAAAAGATACAATTGCCCGGGAATAGCGATAAGCTGTGCAAAGTCCTGGATGCCGCTGACGCGGGATATGCCTTTGTTGCACACGCCAATACCAATGCCCAGCGCGACACCGGCCAGCACGGTAAGCGGATGCTTCATAAATTTTCGTTTTATGCCTCTGGCCATTTCCGGTTCCGCCTATTCCACGCCCACAAAATGGCGCTCGACCAGGCTTGCCACCGTAAGTTCGTGCCGGTTTTGCAGCAAGTATTCGTCCAGAAACAGGTTGAGCCATTCCTGCAAAAGCGGCGCGTCCGGCGAGACCGCCATGGCGATAGGGTCGCGCTTGTCGTTAATGTACACCGGCTTCATCAGAATAGAAGCGTTTTCTCTGGTTTTGGTGATTATCTGCACCTCGCCCTCGTCGCGGTAAATGGCGAGCACTTTGCCTTCAAAGAGCGCGTCAACCGTCGCGTTCCAACTGTCGAAGGTTTCTATAATGGCATCGGGAAAATTCATCGTGGCGTAGTTGGCGTACGACGAATTTTTTATAACGCCGAGCCGGCCTTTGAAATTCCTGATGAAGGCGGGAAGGTTTTCTTCCGGCCCGATTTTTGCGAACTCCAGCCGGTTGACCAGCAGCGCCTGGCGGAATTCGATATACGAGTTGGTGTAGCGGACACGCTCGGCACGGCGCATGGTGCGGCTCAGCTTACTCAGGGCAATGTCGGCTTCTTTGTTGATTACTTTTTGCACAACGCTGTCGAAGCTCGCCGAGTCGCGGTTGAACACGGCGCGCACACCCAGCCGGTTGGCAATTTCGTAGCCAAGCTCGACATCCAGCCCGATAAACTGGCCGGTTCGCGCGTCAATGTAAAAAAACGGCTTTTGGTCGGCGGCTGTCATAGCGTACACTATGTACCCGCGCTCGCGGATTACCCGTATTTCCGAGGGGCTGTCGCCGGCTTCATCATCACCCGGCGGCTGCCGCGCCTGTTGTTCATTTTCCTGTTCAAGACGCCGCGCCACCTCCGCCGGTGTGGACACCTTAATTTCCGGTGCCGGCAATTCTTCCCGCCCGCCGCCGCACGCGCTTAAAAAGACGCTTACAAGCGCGGCTATTTTAATGTTGTGTCTGCGATAACGGCGGAATTCGTACACCATGCACCATTGTAGCACAAAATTTTTTGTTGTGAAAGAGGTCGGAGGCGCGGAACGACGCCCAAAAACGCCGTATCGCCATCGTTTGCGATGGCGCGATTGCGCCCACTTGACCAAAACACCGCCCATGCCGATAATAAGAATACAAGACTTGTTCCTTGGGAGGGGAATATGATGACACTCAAACCGGAATTACAAAAACCTTTACCGGTCGTTATGACGACCACAAACGTGCGGCACATTAGCGCCGCGCCACAAGCAGGCTTTCGCGGCTCATTTGACCACGGCGGCATCGTCAGTGATTTTTCCACGCAGTTGCGAACCGCCGCCTTTGGCAGTGGCAGCGCACTCGCCGAACTTGGCCAGAAAACCGGCGCCGCCGCCGTCCTCCGCGACGGATCGGGCAGCAACATCAACGCGGCCACCGGCATTAACAGCCACGCCGTCAGCTTTTCAGGCGAGATGCTCAAAGCACTCGACAAAGTTTCGACATTAGACAACCGGACATCCGCGCTTGCGCAGGAAGCCATCACCAACCCCGGCAGCGTTGACGCGCATGACATCACCATAGCGGAAGCGGAAGCAAGCATGGCAATGTCCATCGCGCGAACCATCCTCAACCGCCTAACCCAGGCGTGGCGGGACATTATTAACACCCGGTAAGCGCTCAGTTTTCG
>JAITGR010000042.1 GCA_031280455.1 Spirochaetaceae bacterium | reverse complement strand
TCGCCATCCCATTACCGGCGATATCATCATCGACATGAACGAGGAGATTACCGAGCCGATTGCCGCCGCGATAGAGGCCGCGGGCATTGAATCGGTGCGTATTCGCACGGTTCTAACCTGCGAGGCCAAGTACGGCGTGTGCAAGCGCTGTTACGGGCGCAATCTTGCCACCAATCATTCGGTTGATGTAGGTGAGGCCGTCGGGACTATCGCCGCCCAGTCCATCGGGCAGCCTGGTACCCAGCTTACGATGCGGACTTTCCACATTGGCGGCGCGGCGACGACGATTAGCGAAGACAACCGCGTGTTCCTCAAATACCCCGTGTACATGCGCTCGATTTCCGGCGCGCACGTGGTACTGGGCAAGGAGACCGGCGACCGCGCCGGCCGCTGGCTGTTTACGCGCAAGGGGCAGGCGGTCGTCAACAAAATTATGAAAGAGTACAAGGTTGATTCAAAAGACGAGGTTTTGATAGAGGACGGCCAGCGTGTCAGCAAGGGGCTGCCGATTCTGCGGCGCGGCGGCAAGGACGTGTGCGCCAGCGAGAATGCGTACGCGATGCTGCTTGACAAAAAGTTGCTGCTAACGGGGCAAGACCAGAAAATCGAGCTGCGTAACGGCTGCGAGCTTGAAGTTAAAGCCGGCGACATTGTGGAAGCCGAAAAATCGCTGGCGACCTTCGACCCCTTTAGCGACCCAATTATCGCGGAAGCGGACGGTACGGTTCAGTATGAGTACATTATTGAAGGTTCCACGCTTAAAGAAGAAATTGACGAGGAAACCGGCAATGTGGAAAAGCGCATTATGGAGTTCCATTTTACCGACAAAAAGGAAGACAAAGAGAGCAAGAAAGAGGACAAAAGCCCGCGTATCAACATTATTGACGATGAAGGCAACGTTAAGGCCTCGTACCCGCTCCCATCCGGCGCGGTTGTCGGGGTGGACGACGGCGAGAAAATACCCGCCGGCCGCACGATTGCCAAAACGCTCAAAGAATCGACCAAGGCGCTGGATATAACCTCCGGCCTGCCGCGTGTCGGCGAGTTGTTCGAGGCACGCAAGCCGCGCATTCCCGCCGTGCTGGCGCAAATTTCCGGCAAGGTTCATTTTAAGGGCATTGTCAAGGGCAAGCGCCTTATTATTGTGCAGGATGCCTTTGGCAAGGAGTTTAAGCACCTCATCCCCATGACCAAGCGGCTTTTGGTGCGCGACGGCGACGAGGTGGAGGCCGGCGAGTATTTGTGCGACGGCGTGGCAAGTCCGCACGACATTTTGCACATTCACGGCGAAAACGCTTTGCAGCGCTACCTTATGGACGAGATTCAGAAGGTGTACCGGCTGCAGGGCGTATCGATTAACGACAAACACATCGGCGTTATCATACGCCAGATGATGCGGAAGGTCGAAATTGTCGCGGTTGGCGACACGCGCTTCATCTTTGGCCAGCTTGTTGATAAGTACCGATTCCACGAGGAAAACGAGCGCGTGCTGGCCGAAGGTGGGCAAGCCTCCGTCGGGCGTCCGGTATTCCAGGGCATAACCAAGGCAAGTCTGAACATCGACAGCTTTTTGTCGGCGGCATCCTTCCAGGAGACAACGCGCGTACTTACCAACGCGGCCATTGCCGAGTCGGTGGACGGGCTGCGCGGCCTTAAAGAAAACATCATCATAGGCCACCCGATACCCGCCGGTACGGGCATGAAGAAGTACCAGAACATCAAGCTATTTGACGAAGAATCGCAGGATTTAGACCAGTCTATGCGGGAGATTCTGGAAAAGCGGCGGCTGGAAGCCGAAGAGGCAGCCGAGGCGCTGAACAAGGGCGAGCCGCAAGCGATGTTTGTTCCCGAAGACAACGACTAGGCATGAAAAAGGCGCTGTTAGTCGTTGATATGCAGAATGATTTTATCGACCAGCCGGGGGCGGCGCTTGCCGTCCCCGGTGCCGCGGCCATTATTTCGCGCATCAACAGCCTTGCCCATTCAGGCGAATACGACCTGGTGCTGGCGTGCCAGGATTGGCATCCGGCCAATCACCGTTCTTTTTACACCGAATGGGCGGGGAAAAAGCCCTTCGACACCGTAGAAATGCCGTACGGCACGCAAGCGCTCTGGCCTGTGCACACCGTCCAGGGCACCTGGGGCGCGGAGTTTCACGCCGAAATCGACCAGCGGCCGTTCCGCTTCATCGTCCGCAAGGGCACAAACCCCGGCATCGACTCGTACTCGGCTTTTTTTGAAAACGACAGGACAACGCCAACCGGCCTCGGCCAGCTCATAGCGCCGGACACCCAACTGGACTGCTGCGGCGTCGCCACCGACTTCTGCCTGGGAGCCAGCGCCCTGGACGCCGCGCGCTTTTGCCGCACCGTGCGCGTCCTCCTCCCCGCCGCGGCGGGCATACAAAGCGAAAGCACCGCCGCCATGCTCGACCGGCTCAAAGAAGCCGGCGTAACCATAGCCGCGTAAGACGGGCAAACGGGGTATTGACAAAAAGCAGGGCCATAGCAGGCCGCCGTACGGATTTTCAACATGCTTGACGTTTTTTACGTTAATAACTTTTGTAACTCGTATAACAAACATCTGATAATGGTGGAAGATAGGTATCATGATTGCAGGCGGTTTTATAAACCAACACCTTCCCATGGAGTTCATTCCGCTTTACTACCGCTGCCTCCGCCCCACAGAGTTCCTTTACCGTCAGCATTCACTTTTCTCCCGAATAGCCGCGGAAAAACGAGGAAATGACACGGAATTGCGGTCTCTTTCCGCGTGGTTTCCGCGTGCCTTCCGTGGGTTCGCCGCTTCATTAGAGCGGCCTCTGGCCGCCGGAGGACGGCGCGAAGCTGGACGCGCCAAACAGGTTGAGCGCGCCGGTGCGCCATTCGTCGACGGCTTCCAGGACGAGCCGTTCAACGTCCTGCCAGGTGTCGGCGCGCGGGCCGGCCAGGTGGCGGTTGGTGGAATTGGTAAAAACGATGGTGCGGCACCCGTCCGCGCGCAGATTGATGATTTTCTCCGGCGCGTCGTCAATGTATACATGAGCGCCAACCGCGCCTTTGTCGTTCATAAAGCAGATGTCCCAGTACGGGATGTCGTGGGAGTCCAGCCATTCGACTGTCTGCACAATGGAAGTTTTATGCGAATACTTGAGGAAGAGGCGGTGGGTTATGATGCGAATGCGTATGCCCTGCTGGGAAAGTTTGCGCAGTATCGACGGCGCGTCTTTTATCGGCGTCATTTCGCGGAACAGGTTGCGTTCGGTTACGGCAAAGCGGTGCAGCCGGTCGTACCCGCCGAAGTCGGCGATGCCCCACTCCTCCAGGCCGAAGCTGACGTTCTCCGTCAGCGCCGCAAGCGGCTTGTCCAGCCATTCGGCGGCGATGCGCCGAAGCTGCGCGTAAAAGTCGCCGACAACGCCGTCAAGGTCAACGCCCAGTATAAAAACACGCTCGTCCATACCTGCCCGCCTACGCGCTTTCCGCGACCGCGATGTTCGCGCCCGCGCTTTCCGCGACCGCGATAGTTTCGCGCGTCTCTACCATAAAGTCGGCGATGCGCCGTCCGGCGCTGTGCGGGTACATCCACGCCTGGCTTTTTGCGCGCGCCCGCGCCGCCTGCAGCTCGCTGTTGTCGGAGACGCTTTGCAGCACTTCGCCGATGCGCTCGAACATTTCTTCTTTTAGCTCAATGCCAAAATCGGCGAGCGCCCTGAACTGCCAGAGTTTTTTCAGGTCGGTTGTTCCGTCCGGGCCGGAACAAATATCGTCGGCATCGTACGGGCGCAGGTCGATGTTCTGGTTTACATACAGCACGGGTTTATCAAAAAGAAACGTATAATCAAAAATAACGCCGGAAAAATCGGAAATCATAACGTCCGCCCTGGCAAGCGCGTGTATGTTTTCCCGCTCGTAATCCCACTCCACATTCGGCGCGTCCTTAAAACGGCCGCCCAGCCGTTCCAGCAGCGCCGCTTCGGATTTTTTGGACTGCGGATGCGGCCGCACAATGATGTGCCAGCCGGTGGCGGCAAGCGGCGCTAACAGGCGCTCGCCGTACCGGGCCAGCAGCCCCGACGGCCCCCAGGTCGGGGAGACCAGCACGGTAAACGGCGCGTTCTTCGCGGCGGCCCCCGGACCCGGAGCCGCGAGGGCGGCGGCTTTTTCGGCGTACACGTCAAGGTAGCTGCAGCCGGTTACCGGCAGGCGCTTTTCCGGCAGCCCCCGCTGCGCCTCCAGCGCGCGAATGTCGCGCGCCTGGTACTCGCCTGTAAGCAGCACCGAATCAAAATAATCAATGCCAAAAAGCCGGTACATAGTCGCGTCGCCCGGGGCGTGCAAGATATGCGCGTAGTGCTTAACGCCCCTGGAACGCTTAAGCTGGTACACATCGAGCGCGGGCGTCGTCATCAGCACCACATCGGCGGCCAAGAGATTAAGGCGGGCAAATGCCTTGTTGCCCTCGCCTATGTATTCGGTTTTTATGTACTTCCAGGCGGCGTTCAAAAGCGGGTCGTCCTCTGCCGAGCTTAAATACAGCAGCTCCGTTTCGCGTTTTTCAAATTCTTCCAGCACCGGCTTGAATACGTCGCTGTACTGCCGGCCTTCGCAGTAGATTACGTAATTTTTGCGCGCCAGCCCCCGCGCCCCCGCGCTCCCGCCGCTTGCCAACACCTTTATCTTGATGATGAACGCGCGCACCAGAAAGTACAAGGTCGCCGCCGCGCCTATCAAAATTGAAAAAAGCATACTCCCCGTTCCCGGGTCTATGTACAACAAAACCATACAACTCCTCCGTTCGTGTCCGGCGGCTATGGGCGCGCCGGCACCGTCTCTATTTTGGCGGGATTTTTTTTGTCCCAGTAAACGCGAACCATGCTCCCGTTCGCTTTTTTGAAGTAAAACGATTCAGCGCCCCGTCCGCCGCCGCCCGCCGCGTCCGGCACATCGCGCAGGTACTCGCCGCCCGCTATCGCGCCCACAATATCGGCAAAAGCCCCCGCGCCGGAACGCAGCTGAAAATCCTTGTACGCAAGGCCGAAAAAGCGCTCGGAATTAACCGGCGCGGGCGCGTACCCCTGGAGGTACGATTCCGAAAGCTGATACCAGACAACAACACGGGCGCCGCGCGCGGCAAGCAGCGTCATTGTTTTTACAATATAGTCGCCAAGCCGCTTTTCGGGTATCGTCATGGGGTAAAAGCCCGCGACGGGGTAGCCTATCTCGGTAACCCATAAATCGCCGGCAAACCCCAGGCCGCGCGTCAGTTTTTCAAACTTGTCGTACAGCCGGACAACGGCCCCAGGCGTGCTCGCGTACGGATGCACAGAAAGCGCGTCCACGTTTTCCAGCGCGCCGGCGCGGTGCATGGCTTTTATAAACGAAACCGGCAGCCGGAAAAACGCGCCGGCGATGACGTACGCGCCGCTGTCGCATTGTTTTATTTTTTTGGCCGCCGCCGCCGAAAGCGCGAAAAAATCTTTGGGCGGCCCGTTCCAAAAGCGGATAGGCACATTCGGCTCGTTCCAAATCTCCCAGGCGTCGACTTTGCCCTTGTAGCGCGTTACCACTTTTTCAACATATTCAAGATACAACGGCAGGTGTTCGGACGAAACGTAGTCGCGCCGCTTGCCGTTTTTGTACAGCCAGTTGTTGTCAAACGCAAGAGTCGCAAGGATTTTCCGGCCAGATTTTTTGTTTTCTTCAACCATTTTATCATAGCGCGAAAAATCCCATTCGCCGCGCCGCGGCTCCACACGGTTCCAGTAAAAATCGTTGCGCACCCAGACTATGCCCAGCCTGTCCATAAGCGCGTTTTCGTCCGCCATAACCGGGTCGCCGGCATGCGCCGCGCCGGCAAGGTCAGCGGGGACGCGCGTGCGCTCCGGGTACGACACAACGCTCGCGCACGAAGCGAGCGCGGCGAGCAGCAACGCCGCCTGAAAAAAACGCATTGCGCAGGCCGGCCCCCTCATACCGCCCCCGTTACGCGAGAAAATTGAGCGCGTACTGCGCGTACAGCGCGGCGGCGGTTTTAAGCGCGTCTTCGTCAATGTTGAAGTTCCCGTGGTGGTGCGAAAACGAACAGCCTTTCGCCGCGTTACCCGCGCCCACAAACGCCATAAGGCCGCGCGGCACCTTTTCCAGAAAAATCCCAAAATCTTCCCCGCCCATAATGCGGTCGAGCTCGCCCAGGGTGTCCGCGCCAAATAGTTCGCCCACGGTGCGTCCGGCAAGTTCGCACGCCTTGGGGTCGTTTATAACCGGCGGCGTCCCGTAGCAGTAGTCCAGCCACTCAAACTCCGCGCGCAGGGCCGAAGCGGTATCGCCGGCGACGCGCTCGATAATCTCTTTGCACCGCGCCTGAATTGCGGGGTTGAAGGTGCGGATGCAGCCGTCAAAAAACGCTTCCTCCGCAATCACGTTAAAGCGCTCGCCGGCGGCAATGCGGCCTATCGTCAGCACAAACGGCTCCAGCGGGCTAATTTCGCGGCTGGCGACGGTCTGCAAGTTCATCACGATGGCGCACACTGCCGCCACGGGGTCAACCGCCAGATGCGGCAGCGCGCCGTGGCCGCCCTGCCCTTTCACTTTGCAAAAAAAGTAATCGGTGCCCGCCATGCGCGCGCCCGCCTGGCAGGAAATCTTGCCCGATGCAAGCTGCGACCACAAGTGAATGGCGAAGCAGCCGTCCAGGGCGCGCAGGTGGCCGGCTTCGATAAACTTGTGGATGCTGCCACCAACCTCTTCGGCGGGCTCAAAGAAGAATTTTACCGTTCCGGCAAATGCGCCCCGCATCTCCGTGAGAATACGCGCGGCCCCCAGCAGCGCCGCGGTGTGCCCGTCATGCCCGCAGGCGTGCATGCAGCCGTCGTTTTGCGATTTGTACGAAACGTCGTTCAGTTCCCGCACCGGCAGCGCGTCCATATCCGCCCGCAGCGCGATAGTCCGCCCGCCGCCCTTGCCCCCCTGAAGCGTGGCGACAACGCCGGTTTCGGCGACACGCTCAAACGGAATGCCGAATTTTTCAAGTTCGCCGCGCACCACTTCCGACGTCCGGTATTCCTGCCAGCTCAATTC
>JAITGR010000025.1 GCA_031280455.1 Spirochaetaceae bacterium | reverse complement strand
GGGCCGTACGAAGCCGGCGCGTTAAAGGATATGGCAAAAGCCGGCCAGATTGGCGCGGGTTTTTGGGCGCGCGAGGACGGCAGCCCCGACTGGGTAGAGCTTACAAAGCTGCCGGCACTTAAAGGCGCGTTTTCCGCGAAAGCCAAACCAGACAACGCCCCCGCCGCCAAACCACCGGCCAAAAAGAAGTAACCAGCGCGGGCGGGGCCGGATGCGACCGCACCCTCCGCCTGTCGCCCTAGGGAAGCACTGATTAAATGCCAACGAGCATTTAATCAGTGCCTCTTACCCCGTAATTGCGTAATGAAATGAGCAATTACAAAGGGCAATGCTGATTAGATTCGATTTAATCAGCATTGCCCTAGTGCGCCATCTCGTCAAGCGACTGAACCAGACTTTCTACCGCGTCCAAAGCCTGAATAATGCTTTGCGACGAATCACGCAGCACGGCGGCGCTTTTATTCAGCATAGAAAGCATACCAGTAATCTCCTGCGTCTGCCCGCTAATTTCTTCCTGCGAACTGATAATCTCGCTAAAACTGAGCGACGCTTCGGTAATCCCGTGAATCAACTCTTCCATCATAGCGTCGGTTTTATTCGACAACTTGAGCGAATCGGCCGTCTGCTTAACAATTTTCTCGATATTGGACGTAATGACACTGGCATTCTCGCCCGTCGCGCCGGCCAGCGAGCGAATCTCGCTGGCGACAACCGCAAACCCCCGGCCAGCCTCGCCCGCGTGCGCCGCTTCAATCGCCGCATTCATCGCAAGCAAGTTGGTTGACGTAGCGACATCCTCAATAACGTCGGCAATACCGGCAATCTCCTGCGTAGTTTTATCGACCGCGGAAAACGACGCCAGCAGCGCCTGCATGTCTTTTTTCGCCTTGCTTGTTGAAGCGGCCAGCTTGCCGACACTCTGCTGTTTCGCCGCCGCCAGAGAACCCACCGTTTGAATCTGCGCGATAAGGTCTTCCATTTTCGCGCTCGACTGCCCCAGCGCCGTATTTTGCTCGTCCGTAATGGCGATGAACTTTTTTACCTTATCGTGCAGCGACGACAACGTATCACGCGAGCGCCGCGCCTGCTTCAGCAGCTCATCAGCCTGCTGCATAGCACTCGCGCTGGAATCCGCGTGCTCTTCGGCAAGAAGCCGCAGATACTCGTGGCAATTTTCCGGCTTGTTAAGACCATTAAAAATCGCGTGCGCCATACTCCGGCAGGAACCATACCCGCAGGCCGAACAGTTAAGCATATCCTCGCGCTTGAATTTCCGCATAGACCGGAAAATTCTCGTGTAATCTTCCTCGGACGGCTGGCGAATCAGCGCCTGCAGCGAACTCAAGTTTTGATACCGCCGCTCGTACACACCCGACCGCCAGAACATTTTAAGCGCGCGCTTAACCTTGCTGGTGCCAATCTTTGTTTTGTCGCCCGCAATCGCGCCGGCAGCCCGCCGCCCGACCTTTTTTTCCAGCAAATCGACCGGCTCGTGATAATTACCCGTCCCCGGCCCGCCGTTACAGCCAGCCTCGCAATTAAGACAATCAATCAAAAACGGCGCCGCCTTTTCCTTCAGCATAGCCGGCACCTCGTTCAGGTAGCGGTATACAACATGCGGCCCTTCAATTTTACGCACCGACACAACATCCGGCGCCTCGCGGGCCAGCGTCGCGCGCAAGCCCCCTGGCGACGAAAAAAGCACCGCGCGCTCAGCCTGCGGCCCGTCGAACGGAACCTGCGGGAAATTCGCCAGCTTGACCCCTTCACGCTCAATGTGCTTTTTAAGCGCGAGCATCGTTACGTTATACTGAACAAGACCAGTTTCTTCAAACTCGCGCTTTTTGGCCGCACACGGCGAAATCGCGGCGAAATTGACCCCGCCATATTTTTTGGGAAAATACTCCTTTACCATAACAACCGTGTGCAGCATAGGACTATGCGCCGGCGCCAGATACTGCAGCAAATCAGGCCGGTAAATTTCGCAGTACGTTACCAGCGCCGGACACGGCTGGGCGATTATCGTTGGAGGACTACTCTGGCGCGCATATTCAACATAACTTTTAACCGTCAATTCCGCGCCGAACGACACATCAAACACAGCCGGCACCCCCAGCGATTTTAGGTAGCCGTTGAGCCGCAGAATATCAGGAAAAACCGTAACCGCCGCGGGAGCCACAATAGCGACCACCCGCTCACCGGCAGCAAGCGCCTTAAAAAAGGCCTCGGTATCGTCAACATACGACCGCGCCTCCTGCAAACAAGCGGGAATACAACGGCCGCACCCAAGACAACGCTCCGCAATGTTCTTTACTTTTTTGCCCGAACCATCAATACACGTCTTTACCGGACACACCGAAATACACGTATGACAGTTGTTGCACTTGTCATCGTCTACCACAATAACTTCTGCAGGTTTTTTCATAGCACTCATACCGTTAATATAACCGCCTTCACCAAAAATAAGAATACGCCACCGCTTCTTTCTATAATATATCGGCATATCGGCTAAAAACTGACAATAGAGGCTGTTCCAAAACTTCAGTTTTTGGAACAGCTACCTTTAAAATTCGCAGTTTTGCAGGCCCCAGGCCGAAAAACAGCAAGAGCCGGTGACAAAACAACCGGTTTTGGAACAGGCTCAATAAACCAGCAAATTTGCGCCCGCCAACTCAGGTGGGGGGGGGCCCCCCTCGCTCCAGCCCTGCCGCGAAAGCGGCATGGCTTCCGCTACCCCCCAAGCAGGGGCTCCGCCCCCGCAACGCCCCCGCAACGCCCCCCGATAAGGAAGCACTGCTTTCGCGTAAAACAAACCACGGAAAAACGCGGAAAGGACACGGAATTGCGGCCTCTTTCCGCGTGGTTTACGTGTCTTCCGTGGTTTAATCAGCATTGTCTAAAGTATTTTTTTCAAATTCCGATATGATATATAACATTGGAAAACCGGAAGGCTTTCGGTATACCAGGAGGAAAGGACTTGGCGAGAAAATTACTATTACTATTCCTGTGCGCGCACCTTGGAACAGCGCTGCTGTCCGCGCAGGAG
>JAITGR010000223.1 GCA_031280455.1 Spirochaetaceae bacterium | reverse complement strand
CCCGCATAGTATACTTCTTTCATCTCTTGCCTCCTGTGTTATATGTGGTAAATCCTACTTCGTAGGTAAACCCACGGTCTATATCACGGGAGGCACTTCATATTGTCTATGCCATTATTTTCCACCCTCCGGCGGAATGTTGGCGCGGCTCTTGTCGTCATGCGTGTAGGCTGCGGGGTGGTGGGGGCGGCGGGAAAACTTGAACGGCGAAAATTCGGTTCCTGTTTCGGTAAAAAACTTGCCAAAAAATTCGTAGTACTGCAGCCGGATTACTTGAATCGCTACAATCATGCCTTCCAGCACTATGATGAGGGCGTTTCCAAAAATGATAATCAGCAGCGACCACGCGCCGCCCAGCGTTACACCGGCCACTTTTTCGGCCATGGTGAATATAATAAACGACAATACCGCGTGCGAGAGCGCAAATGCGCCGACCCGCAAAAAACTAACCGTGTTCGACACGTAGCCGGATACCGTTTCCAGAATTTCAACAATACCTTCCATAATGAACGCAAAAAAACCTTCTTCAAACGGATTTTTCCGCGTGGCCAGCCGCCAGATAAACGGCCCGCACACTATAGCGGCTATCGGGACGGCCAGAGCCAGCGCGTCGTACGCGGCAAACCGAAACTGCCCCTTTTGAACCAGCGCGCGGACGGCGATAAAAAGCGCGTACCAGAAAAACGCCAGCCCCGCCACCCCGTGCTTAGAAAAAAACGCGCGCTCCCAGCGCCGCTGCGTAACACTGTTGATGATATTCAGCACAATACCCAGACTGTTGACCAGCACGCCAATCCCCAGCGTAAAGCCGAAGAAGTAAAACAACTTTTCCAGATTACCCGCTTCCGGCATTAAGTTAAGCAGCCGCTCCGTTTCGTGAATCCCCAGCGCGCGCCCCGCCGCCGTGCTTGCCAGAAAAGCGCTAATCGCGTGCGTGGGCGCCTCCAGCAGCGTTTCGTTTGAAAACACCCCGCCGTACAAAAAGCCGGTCGCCATGGAACACGCCCCCGCGATTTTAAGCGGCCCGCCAAAATGCCGGTACTTGGCAAACAGCCGGATTTTTGGGCAGGATGCCAGAATCCCCGCCGCCAGCAGCACCGCTCCCTGCCCCACGTCGCCGAACATGACGGCAAACAGCACCGCAAACAGGACGGTGGTAAACGGCGTGGGGTCTATCGTGCCGTACGCGGGCGCGCCGTACGACAGCACCAGCGGCTGAAAACTCCCCGCCAGCCGGCCATGCCGCAGCGCCACCGGCACTTTTTCCGCGCCGCTTCGCACCTCCGGCACCTCCCAGCTTTCGTAACTGACCACCGACACCCGTCCGCCGGTTTTTTCGTCCAAGTCGTGCACCAGCGCGGGAATACGGCGCGCTTCGACCCAGCCGCACAGTTCAAACGTGTTTTTGGTCTGGGAAAGCCGCTGTTTAAGCCGCGCGACACTTTCCGCCATTAAAAACGAGGCGTACACCGCCTTAACCGGCTGCTCGTACAGGCGCGCAAGATGCTCCCGTTCGGCGAGCAAGCCGGCCAGCCGCCCGCCCGTCTCCGCAAGCGCCGCGCTTACCGCAGCCTGCCGCTCGCTCCCCGCCTGTGGCGGGGCGGCCTGTGGCGGGGCTTCCGCGCCCCCCGCCTGTGGCGGGGCGGCCTCCGGCACAGCGGCCTCTGGGAAGGGGACAAAGCCCGCCTGGGAAAGCCCGCTGTCCATGGCGAACCGGCCCGTGCGGGAGGAGGCGACCAGCACCTCGTCGTGGTCGCCGAGCGGCAGAATCACGGCGCGCTCGCCCAGCGCGTCGTGGAGCTTGCCCTGCTCCGCGCCGGAAAGCCGCCCCAGGCGCACGTTCAAAAATGAATTGCGGGGCAGACCTTCAAGCGGCGCGGTCGCCGCCGGCAATACCGGCGTTCCCATGCACGCGGCGAGCTGTTCCTCCAGCGCCGCCTTTTCAAGCTGCGTATTGTAAAGCTCCCGTTCCAGCGCGCCGGCGGCATCGTTGATGGCAAGCAGCGCCCGCTCTTCCTGCTCGCCCGGCAGCTCGGTTTCGCCGGACGGCTCCTCCGGCAGCGCGACCTCCAAAAAGGCGGCGTTCTCCTTCAGGTTGGACAGCGCGCCTTCAATATGCGTAAGCCGCGCCCGTGCCGCGCCCGCTTCGATAGACGCGCCCGCTTCGCCAGACGCGCCCGCTTCGCTAGATGCGGCCGCTTCGATAGACGCGGCGGCCTCATTCCCTTCAATAGACGCGGCAGACGCGGTAGAAAACTGCATTATCCCCTGCCGCCCCAAATACTTTAGGACGGTGTCCACATCTTTATCCAGCACGGCAACCCGTACTTTTTTCATTTTTGCAGGTCGAATCATAGCGAATCCTTGACGCCGGAAAAGGCCGTCATAGCAAGGGCATCCCGCGCGGA
Organism: Spirochaetaceae bacterium; assembly: GCA_031280455.1. The sequence goes on along the minus strand of JAITGR010000223.1, from coordinate 2,876 downwards.
TATACCGAGCGCGAGGCCGCCGGCTGCAGCGGCAATAAGCTGCAGTTCTGTCTGTTTTAGGTAGATAAAACAGGCGGCAAAATCGAGCGTAAACGGGTGGCGGTGGAAATTTTTCCGCGCCAGCGCGTACACCCGCGCGAGGGCCGCGTTCTGGAAATAGCGCGGGTCAAGCCGCCAGTGCGTTCCGGCGGCCTCGGGGTTGAGCAGGGCGCTGAACCGCCAGCGCTCCCACTCGGGGCGGTGGTCCGGCGCGAACGCAAGACTTTCGCGGGCGGCGGCATCCAGGCTCCGGCGGCTGCCGGGCGGACACAGGGCGATGAGGTACGGGTGTATCTGCGAGGCGGACATGCCGTAGTAGACGCGCAGACGCAGGGCGCAGGCGGCGTTTTGCAGGGCGAGTTCCTGCGACACAATTTCGGTAATTGCCCGCCGCTGGGAGGCCGGCGTCGCCTGCAGCGCGGCAAACAGGCTTTGCCAGTACAGGCCGTCCAGCGCGCGCTGCAGACGGGGGTAGTCCCGCGGCGCACTGTCCGCGGGGTGCAGCAAACTTTGGTACGGCCCGCCCTTTACCATGTGCGCCAGATTGGGATACGCGGAAAACCGCACCGCGGCCAGGCGTCCCAACTCGATGTGGGGCGGGCACACACGCTCGCCGGCGGCCATTGCGGCGAGCGCGCTGGAAAAGTCGGCGGCTTCCTTTTTTCGCAGCAACGCCGCCAGCACCGGCGGAGCAGCGCTGCCGCCGGCTATGGTGAGCATCTGTTTTTCCAGTGTGCGGCGTAGCGCTTCCTCCGCCGGCAGACCTGCCGGCAACCGGTAGGTCGCGGCGGCAAGCGCGGCAAGCTCATCGCCGGTACGCAGCGCGGCAAGCAGACTGCGGCGCTCGTCCAAAAACGATTTTGCTTTTATTCCGCAGGCCTTGGCATACAAAAAGGAGCGTGCGGGGCGAGGCATTAGCAGCCTCCGGTGTGCAGAAAACGCGCGGCTTCGCGGTTAAACAAGCCCTGGTCGCAGGCAAGTGTTGTAAGCGTGGCAGAGTAGTCGTCCAGTTCCTTTACGGCATTTTTTTCGGCTTCGGCCTGTTTAGCCGCGTATTCAGCCTCTAATTCCGCGCGAAGGCGGCCATATTCGGCCTCAAAACGCGCTTTTTCGCGGCGTTCAGTTTCGGCAGTCATTTTTTCCGCCGCGGCAGCGGCCTCCCGCACAACAGCGGCGGCGGCAGCTTCGACATCAAGCAAGTGCCGAAGCACATCGGTATTCGACTCCGGCGTGATTTCCTGGGACTGCCGCGATAGTGCCATCTACTCTTTACATTTCTCCAAACGTTGAATTTTCCTCGTATTTTTTGACGATGGAATAAATCGCGGCGGCGTTTTCGGCGGCTATGACTTCCTTATAAAAGCCCGGGTTCCGCAAAACTTCGGCCATACGCTGTAATAAATGCAGATGCCGCTCCGCCTCAACAGGCGGGGCCAGAATCATCAACACAAGATGCACCGGATTACCGTCCAGCGAATCGTAGTCAATGCCCTTTTTCGACACACCCAGCACACCATACACCTGCTCCACCGCCGGTGATTTGCCGTGCGGTATCGCGATGCCGTTCTGTATGCCGGTAGACATTTTCGCCTCACGCTCCCGCAAGGCCGTCAAGACCTGCTCGCGCACCTGCAAATGGGCGACACGGCAAAAATGGTCTACCAGCTCCTCAAAAACTTCTTCTTTTTCTTCCGATTCCAGGTCCGCCTTGATAAATTCGGGGACAAATACTTCGCTCAATAACATGATGCTTCCTTTGTACATCCAAAAACTGTCGTGTCTACTCCGCGCGGAAAACGAGCAACGTTTTCCCTAGGGCGTAACACCGTCCGTACTTCCGGCAGGTTCCGCCGCCTCCGGCACTTCGGGAGCCGCTGTTTCTGGCACCACCGCCGGTTCCGGCGCGGACGCATCCGGCGCACCGGAATCCTCCAGAAACCAGTCGCTGCCGCCGCCACTCTGCCGGCCAGCCGCCTCGACCCCACTGCCACTCGGCGTGCGATTCAAAAGCGCCAGCGAAAAAGCCAGTATAAAAAAAAGCGCCCCTAACACAGAGGACGTTTTAGTTAAAATATTACCGGAGCGGGAGCCAAACGCGGTATTGCTGCCGCCGCCAAAAACCCCTCCCATTGTGTCGCCATCCTCGTTCTGCACCAAAACCAGCAAAACCATTAAAACCGCCACAATAATGAACAGTACCAGTAAAAACCCGTTTAGAATACCCATCTATTAACTCCATTTTCCGCCGCCGCCCGGCTGCCCTCCAAAGACACCCCGGCAAAGCACACCAGCCGCTTTTCCAACTGTCCCTCAAGTATACGCGATACAGCCCGTCTGGTCAAGGTCATGGAGGCCAGCCGCACAAGCCATTTTCGCCAATGCTTAGAGCCTGTTCAAAAACTCATGCGCCGCTCGCCTGCCCTGCGGACGCGCGCTGGAGGCGGGGCGGGGCAGCTTGTTTGACCCTAGCTGGAATCGAACCAGCACGGCCGGCTTAGAAGGCCGGAACTCTATCCGTTGAGCTATAGGGCCTGTTCGTGTGTGAACGTGCGTTTTTTGCTGGTGTTATTATAGTGGATGGTTTCTAATCCGGCAAGATTATGGTGCCGCCATGGATGGCGGCTGGTGTCCACGTGTGGTGTTTTGCGTACGCAAAACACCAGAAGCAAAAACGCCATGGATGCGGCGGCATGGATGCCGCTGGGATTGGCCAAGGCCGCAAGGCGGCCATGCGCAAGGGATAGAAGTGGAAATACTTTTTGCGCCGCAAAAAGATTGGAACGGATAGCCCGGTGCCCTGCCCGCAGGGTAGGGCATGCGCCCAAATTTTGCCGCTT